>PWNZ01000256.1 GCA_003564135.1 Candidatus Cloacimonadota bacterium | reverse complement strand
TCTGCCAAAAAAAATATGAACCGAGTTTACGAGCTCGCCGGACGGAGTACGGCCACTAGTTTTTTTACGAGCTCGCCGGACGGAGTACGGCCACTAGTTTTTTTACGAGCTCGCCGGACGGAGTACGGCCACTAATCTTTATTAAACGAGTTCGACGCAGTCAATGTTATTGATAAAGTGCTAATTATCTCTTTCATATAACTAGTAGTCGGGATAAAACGACTACTAGTTATATGAAAGATACTTCAATGGTTAGAAGAGCGTGTTCCTTAATTTTTGCATAGGCTTTAGCCCGTTGTAAATGATCCTCCATCCCAATGTCCTACTAACTATACCTGATCACTACAACGTCAAGATAATTATGCTTGAGGATTACAGACCTCATAATTAATTAACTATACCTGATCTCTATCCTGATTCTCTTCTCAAACACATTATTAGTCAGTGACTTAGTTAATCGGCTGTCCGGTACGCTGTCTTCAGTCTTGTAATAAAAGTACAAATCCTGTGCAAAAGCTGAAGCATTTGTCTGACAATCTGGATTTATCCGGCAATTAGCGGCTTTTCTTTTCCGGCAAGATGAGGAGGAAGAATATGCCGCATAAATGCAGATTACCGTTACACTTATAGCAATCTTTGGCAGATTTAACTACTACTGCATTATTGACGATAAAGTGAGACAAGTAATAGTAGATGACTGGATAGTAGCAATTTTTATACAGCTCAAGGTGTATTGATATCTATTGAAGCCGGCTAATCCAGTGTAATAGAAGAGAAGATTGGGCTTTACCGAGTTCGTAAACTCGGTTCACGGGTTAAGAATTCAGTGATCAGACATATTCGCACTCAGCTTAAGAAGCAGTCGACCATAGCAGTTAGCTATTTTTTTTTAGCAGCGATTGAGGATGTCAGGATCAGTATTATTCCTATGATTGCCGGTATGACAGCATTGATCATGAACACGAGTAGAGAAGCAGTTACTGCGATTTCGGGCGATATGCCAAAATTGGAAAGCATATAGATAGAAAACGATTCACGCATACCCAACCCGGAATATGTTATCGGTATGGTGTTGGCGGTGAGGATGAGTGGTACAGCTAACAAGGCCGCAGTGAAAGGGAGACATACAAAGTTGTTTATGATCATGTAGTACTGCAAAACTGTCAGAGATACGTAGACTGCTTGAACAATGGTCATAACCGGTACGATATTGAGGCAGTTGTCAAAATAGCCTGAATATTTAGGGAAGACAAACCTCACTTTGCTCAATAGTAATGGTATAATAGCAACAACTGTCAGGATAACTATTCGCAGAATCAGGCTGAACCTAGTGAAATAGAACATTGTCGCTATAGCTCCAAACAACAGCACAGACCAGGTGAGCATAAACTTTTCCATAGTAATAGAAATAGCAGTCCCTATTTTGCTGTAATTCAAATAATATACTTTCCCATAGGTAGCATGCCCACCGGGAATCAAAAACCTCAGAGCAGAGCCGATAAACATACTGTTCAGAGTTTCTGACACTTCCGGCCGATAACCGTCATTGATTCTCAGGCAGAAATTCCAGTTAACAAACTGAGTGACCTGCTTGAGGACAGCGGTTAACAGCAGCAGCAATATCGTTTTTGCGGAGATACCGGTAATTAGCCTTATCGTTTGTGATAGGTCTATCCTTCGGAAAATGAAGAAGAGTATAATAGCGGTTATACTAAGTTTTATAATTGTGAAAACCGTTTTCTTCATGCCTTTAATCCTTCCATTTGTGTGCAAGAAAAGAACCTATTAAAGTGAAATAGATGAAATAATAAGGATAGACGAGCAAAAACAATATCTCGACAGCCCGTAGTCTTTGACGATGCTTTAACAAGTTAACCGACCAGATCAGAATAGCAGCACCAAAAACCATTATTGCTGCCGTATAGTCTAAGTTGAAAATGAGATAGAAGGGCAGATATAGATAAAACAGCATAAACATAATTGTCACCAAGGCGAAGAAAGGTGATGAAATCTTGATCTTACCAAACCTTCTTTTCTGTTGCCGATGGAATGATCCGAGTCCGGGCAACGTATTAACAGTTTCAGCCGGGCAGTACCGGACTACCCCTTTATTTTTTTTTATCAAATTGAGTGCCTGTTTGTCATCTCCCGATTTATATCTATTAAATGATGTATAACCGCCTAATTGATGCAGCAATTCTCTTCTTACGGCTAAGTTTCTTCCTGCACAGCTGAAGGGGATCTTAAGCCCGGCAGATGCAGCATATATGCCGGCCGCTACTAAACTTACAAAACGACGAAAAGAATAGGTTATATAACTTTTAAGGTTTTCTAAGGATGCGGCTTTAAGCTGATCAGCATAATAGCCGGATATTAATTGCGGCCAGGAAATCTCGGGAGCGAAACCGATGAGCATAGCAGTTTCATCGTTCCAATATTCATTAATCTTTTCCAACCAATCCGGTGAAACGATACAATCGGCATCTGTTAACAATAAAATTTCATGCTTGGCTGTTTCTAGTCCGGTTTGCAGTCCTTGTTTTTTCCCCGGTAACTGTTTGTTATCTATTTTTATGACTTTATAGTTATGAAAAGCTTCGGAAGCGGCAGTCATTATGCTGTTAGTATCGTCCTGTGAGCCATCATCGACTAATATCACCTCGTACATATCATCGGGGTATTTTAACTTACTGAGCGACTGCAGCAGAAACGGTAGGTAATCTTGCTCATTACGGGCAACAATTACGATGGAATAGTTCCGGTCTTTGTTTTTTTTACTTTTAGTGTTAGCTAGAATCCCGATAGTTGCTGCTATTAGTGCCAATGAATAAAGATATATAAGATAGCTCATTATTGATGCTTGCCGTCAATCAAAACATAAAACTGTAGCTGATTATCAGTTCCTTTTTTGTCTCTTCATTTGTCGCTGTTTCTGTTTGGTAGCCCAACTTGATACTGTGATGCGCTAATAGTGAAAAATCCAGCACCGATCTCGAGAAAAACCGCTTGGTAACATCTCCTTCCAGCCATTCGGCAGTTTCTAAGAAATTCCCATCTTCGTCTTTACGGTCGTCATTATAGTTCAGAGACCAGCAATTTCCTAAGCTTCCCTGCTCGCTGTATGACAAGTATTGACTGATTTTCAGGTAGGGTAATAACGGGAAGGTTAGTTCGGCAGCACCCAGAACGATGTTGCTGCCGCTTGAAGGGTCTTGAATAAATTCTTTTTTTTCTTCACTAAAAGTTCTCTGAATAATATTGTTCCCTCCGGGATAGCCTAGGCCTATTCCATCATGCGAAAAGTTTGTCTTATAGTTTCTATGAGTATAAGTCCAAGGCCTGACAGCTGTCAGCTCGACAGTCGTTCTGATTGGTTTATTTTCATTGTGAATAAAGCCGGGAAGATATTCAGTGGAAACACCTCCTTGCAGTGCATATTTGTTGCCCCACCAGTCACTGAAAATCTCACTTTTTCTTAATTCATCGAGCAATAAGCTGCCGTATAATGTTAGAGAGATTGGATTCCGGTCTATATTGTAAGCCTGCCATCTGCCGCCCGCATATATCCTGACACTATCACGGTCATGCAGGTTGTGTTCGGTTATGCGGTAGAATGTGTGCGGCAGCAGATAGTTGACATCAATCCCTCTGTTGGCATAGGTTACCTGTTCGCCGAAATATAGGTTCAGGTTTGGCCATGGTTGATAGTCTAACTGATGTAGCGCCAAGAATTTATCGACGAAATGAGTTCCGTAGTAGGGATCGGAGTATATCGGATCTCTTTCATTGGGTATCAGACTCGCATGCAAGAAAGAAAGTTTTAGCTTGCCGAACTCTAACTCGCTGCTGAAATACCCGTATTCATTAGCTTGATCATTAAGTATTATGCTTCCGCTAATATTATCTCCGATGAGATGATTTCCTCTGCCGACAGATAGATTACCGAACCCGAACAGATAGCTTATCTGTCCGGTAATATTGTTAAGGTTAGTGTAGGCCTGTCCCTCATTTCTATGAGACTTATACCATCCTTTTATAAGAGGCGAAGTCTCTTCAGCAAAGTCAAGATCATCTTCATCACCTTGAAATCTACCGGCCCACCATTCAGCCCACATCAACAGCCGGTTATGGAAATTAGCTTGAACATAGAATCTGCGGTAAGGATGAAGGTAAGAGTTGTCTAAGTTGGAGTGATAGTCAACCCCGCCGCCTATATTAAATTTAAACCTGCCGGACATCTTTTTGTCAACTACCTGATAATCTATTAAGTTTCCGGGCTTTTCGGTTTCTGTTAGAAATGTTTTCAAGGCATCTGTAAAGGCAGCCCGGCTATTGAAAGCGAATCTAAAATGAGGCTCGGTAAAAGATTCAACCGAAAAGAGCTTGTCCACATCCTTCCGCTCCGTCAGATGCAGTATATCCGTTTCATTTTTTGTCTCGCCGGCAAGCAAACTGACATGGATATAAGAATCTTCAGCCAACATTATCCCTGTCTGAATTAGAAGCACCGTAATCAGAAAAAATAGCTGTTTGTTGTAGAATATAAGCGAATTTATCTTTTTCATATAACCCTTGCTATTCTTTTTTAAACAAATGAATATCCACTGCTAAATCGGGACCTTCTAAAGCCTGCCAGTATGAAAAGAAAACCTCGGTCCTCCGGGAGTTAACATCTTGAACAGTATCACGCCGGATAGACACAGTTCCGGTGCCATTGTTGGTAATAACTAAGAAGAGATTGTCGGGAAATTTCTTGTTTATTTCGGCTTCATAGAGTCCTTGTTCGTTATAAATCGCTGTTGTTTTCATCAGGGGTTCGGCTCCGTCATATAAAGAAATCTCCAGTTCCTCTTGGTTATCAACCGGTTCTGCAGAGATTTTTATTTTTTGGATTTGGTAATCATTATCTCCGGCGGGATAGAGGGAGTAATCGATCCCGACCTTAGTAGCAGGATGTAAATAGTATCTGCTCACAGGCGTAGGTTTTATACAGTAAGATAAAACCTCTTGCTTATCGCTAAGAAAAGCTATCTTATTTGCTGCTTTCAGCTCATCGGTCAGCGGTGATATGTCATTTATTTGGACAGTAAGAACCCCTTTATCGATAATGTCAACAGGGAGCCAAGGGATAGATATGGAGCCGTCTTCTATACCGGTTGATCTGCGATAAGAGATAGTGTTATTTTTTAGAAGAGAAATATAAGCCAATTGCCCTTGCAAACGATCTCTTGTAAGTGTGCCTTTCCCCCACGCATTAATACCCAAACGATCGAAAGATTGGAATACCGGGTTTGCTAGTATGATAGCTTCATTTTCGTTTAACGATTCAACATAAGCCTTAGAGCATTGTTCGGTGAGGTCAATTTTAATCTGAATATGATTATTGGGAATATCTTGCAAACTAAAAGTGAAAGTTTCCATACCAGCTATTTCCACAGTATTAAAGTCATTCCCCGGCAGAAAATAATGGAAGAAATAACCTTCTTCACAGGTAGTGATGTAATTTTTGTAGGTGCTCTTTTTGTCATCTACTATCACTTCTATCCCTGATACCGGCTTATCATCAATATCCAGCACTTGAAAGCTGTAAAGGTTCTTGCGGTAGTGCTGAAGAAGATTGAGCATGGCATCTATATGGATATCGATATGCTTTTGCAAGACATGATTAGGCGGATTTACTATCCCTTCTCCGAAAGGTGAATTACCACCTATTTCTATCAACCAGGCAAGTGTGTTATGTTGGGAATATATATAGTCCCGGGCAAAACTTCTTTTTGAGGTATTCAACCTATGAACCTCATAATTACCATCCTGATATGTTTTGGGCAGCTTGGAAGCTAAAACCTTAGCTAACTCGAGCATTTCCCGGTAATCTGGTGATAGCTCATCTCCCCACCTCCAAGGGAAAAAAATCCGCTCGGAGTAAGCTCCTGTCGCCGAACTATGATAGAAAAAGGCTAAGTTAAAGCCTCGTTGAGCATAAAAGGTTTGCATTGCTCTGGTTTCTCTCTGGCAGGCAGGCTCATAGCCCTTGAAGTATGGGCTTTCCGGGTCGTTGCCGCCGCTACTGTGCCAGTTGAAGTCATAGTTCCGGTTCAAATCAACTCCATCCAGATGTAATTCTCTGATACCGTTAAAATTGGTGTCGGTTTCATTCTTTCTTTTCAGTCGATTCTCGCCGGAGTTAACTACCCTGAACCCTTCAGGATTGGATGTAGGAACTATCCAGATCTCGAATTCATCCAGCAGCTTATTAGCAAAAGGCTCTGTCTCATAATTCTCCAGTAAATATCTGGCAATCTGCATGGCGATTTCTACGCCAATCGGTTCTTCTGAATGGTGTTGTCCATGCAGTAGCAGCGAAGGTTTTGGTGTTTGGTTTTGCTTATTAGTTAGCCTAAAAGCATAGATAGGGAGCTTATGCGTGCTACTTTCACCAACAATGTGCCAATCGACGAGATGAGGATAATCATCGTAAATTTTGATAATATCCGGGAACAGATCGTCGGGCCAATAATACATGGTGTCAAGAGGATAAACGTTCCACTCATTTATTAAGGGCAGATCTTCATCACTATAGAGATTAATCGTGGCAAATTGCATGATAATCAACCAAAAAAATGTCATAACTTTAGCGGTGTTCATTTAACCCTCAACTGCTTAGCATAATTTAACCGGCGCTGTCCATTTTCAGCTTTGGCTCTCAATGAAGATGGGTTGTTGGCTCTGATCGGTGTTTGAGTTTGTTTCAGCATGGTTACCGGATACTGATCCACACAAATTCATGTCAAGCTTAACGGGAGCAGATCATCAGTAGGTTAAGCAAATAAAAAATCGGAACAGAGATTAAAAAGCTGTCAAACCGATCTAAAACTCCACCGTGTCCGGGTATAATGTTAGAACTATCCTTAACGCCGACATCCCTTTTAATCATAGACTCGACAAGATCGCCGAATTGTCCGAATATACCGGCGGATATAGCTATTAAAAGCATTTGCAAGAAAGAAAAAGACCCTGAAAAAATACGATATAACAAATAAGATGACAGCAGCGCTCCAATAATGCCGAAAAAGTATCCTTCTAGAGACTTTTTGGGACTAACCCTAAATATGTTTCTGTGTTTGCCTAAAAGCATCCCAAAAAAATAGGCGAATGTGTCAGTTGTCCAGATAGCTATAATAATCGAAATTAGAAGATAATTACCTCCATTAAGAGTACTAACCTGGTATGCAAAAGACAGAAAATATGGAATATAGATCACAGCAAGCAAAACCAATGCAGACTTGCTTAAAGCTCCGTCGATACGGTTAGAAAAGATTTCATAGCCGGAAAATATCAAAAAAGTAAATGGGAATATCCAGCCGGCGCTACCCTCACTCAGCGAAAAAAAGACTAGGTAGACGACATTGAGAGGTACTATCACCAGAGGTAAACGGGTATATTTATTGCTTAGAATAGCACAAAACTCGTGGGTAGCTATCAAAGAAATAAGCGAAAGCAGCAATATAAGTGGAGCGCCGCCGTTTAGCATTACCAATATTATCAATGGTATAAAGACCATGGCGACTAGAACTCTTTGTATGACAGTTTTCATCAAATTTTCTCCATCCCTACTGGAATTTTTAGGTTGCGCCAAATCTTCTCTGCCGCTTTTGATAGTCCAGGATTGCTTGTAGAAATTCTGTACGATTAAAATCAGGCCACAAGGTTTCAGTAAACCATAGCTCTGCATAAGCAGCTTGCCATATCAAAAAGTTAGATAAGCGAAACTCACCGCTGGTCCTAATTAATAAATCGGGATCAGGAATACTTTTGGTGTAGAGATAATCGCTGAGCATATCATGGTCAATATCATCACTTGAGATTTTCCCGGTTTCAACGTCTTTCACTATAGAACTTACCGCTTCAATAATCTCTTGTTTCCCACCATAGTTCATGGCTACATTAAGGTTCAAGCCGTTATTCTTCCAGCTTTTCTGGCAATTTTCGGTTATCCTTTTGTGGTAATCATCAGATAGTCCTTTCTTACTACCAATAAAGCGTACTACAATGTTGTTCGCTGCCAGTTCATCAATTTCTTGCATCAACGTATTGATTATTAGCTTCAAAAGACCGTGAACTTCCTGCTTGGAACGACGCCAGTTCTCGGTAGAAAAGGCATAAACAGTCAGGTAGTCTAGTCCCACCTCGACACTTGCCTCCACAATCTCTCTTACAGCTTCGGCACCCCGTTTATGTCCATTGATTCTGGTTGTATGATGCTTTCTTGCCCACCTGCCGTTACCATCCATAATGACTCCTATGTGTTTGGGCAATGCCAACATCTTAGCCTGATCTACCATCTTTTTATATTCCATAGTCTTCACCTTTATATTTCATTAAAAAGTATAAGCTTTAATTTGCCGACCTAACGGCCTCCTTGAGATAAGCATAAATGAACCCATCCAAATCTCCATCCATAATTTTCTCGGTATTGCCCACTTCATAGTTTGTACGATGATCTTTAACCATTTGATAGGGCTGAAAAACATAAGACCTTATCTGATTCCCCCAACCAATCTCGGTTTTAGTTTGCTCCATCTTTAGTTTTTCTTTCTCTTTAATGTCTTCATAATGCTTATAAAGTCTAGCTCTTAAAAGCTTCATAGCTGTTCCTTTATTTTTCATTTGCGACCTTTCTTTCTGGCACTGGACAACAATGTTCGTAGGTAGGTGAGTAATCCTGATGGCAGAGTCAGTTGTATTAACATGCTGTCCCCCTGCACCACTTGCTCTGTAGGTGTCTATCTTGAGATCATTTGAATCTATTTCTACTTCAATCGTCTCGTCAATGATCGGATAGACAAAAACCGAGGCGAACGACGTCTGTCGTTTCCCTTGAGCATTAAAAGGCGAAATCCTTACTAAGCGGTGTATTCCTATCTCGGCTTTTAAATAGCCGTAAACATAGTCACCTTCAATCTCCATAGTAACGCTTTTTATGCCTGCTTCTTCTCCGGGCTGCAAGTCATCGACTGAAGCTTTATACCCTTTGCTTTCTGCCCATTTTGTGTACATCCGATAAAGCATCTGCGCCCAGTCCTGAGATTCGGTACCACCTGCACCCGGATGAATTATCAGGACAGCACTATTTTGGTCGGTTTCTTGACCTAGCAGAGACTCAATTTCTACAGTTTCACTAATCTTCCGGTATTCTTGCAACTTGTTAAGGGCTTCTTGTACTAAGGTTCCTGCTTCGTCTTCAGCTAATAACTCCTTATAAGTAGCTAACTCTTCTTGCATTTCTAAAAGATGATTATCTCTATCAAGTTGAGCTTGATAAGAATTTATTTCTTTTAGTATTTTTTGAGCACGACTTTGATCGTTCCAGAATCCTGGCTGATTGCTTCTTGTCTGTAGGTCGGTAAGATTTGATATTACTTTACCTACATCAAAGATACCTCCTGATTTCTTTTAGCTTGTCACTCAACTGATCGAGAGATTGCAATAATTCATTTTTTTCCATAACTCTATCCTTTATTTCTATATTTTCAGTAATTTCGGGCCGACAATTTTGACCTGATCAATATTTCCAAGGGATGAGATAATCTTTTATCTCCTCGTTAAAATACCTGTCGGTCATAGTCGCTATAAAGTCACGAGCCTTTTCTTGATCCGAGAAATTGTCAAGGTATCTATCGCTTTTATGGCACAAAAAATGTTTGAAAAACTTCGATTCCCGTTTATCCAATCTGATATCATCGAGATATTTATCGAACAATAAATCCATGGCAAAGAAGATTCTCTTCTGATAGGCTTTTATCTTAGGATTACTGTAGATTTCCTTATAGTTAAAATCTTTCAGTATATAAAGCATCTGTGAAGATTCCTCTCCCAAAGAGATATAATCCCTCTCATAGCTATGGGTTATTACATCCGTAATCAATTTGTGAATAATCTCGCTGTTTGTATTGCCAAAAAACTCGACACACGGCGGTGGAAGTTGCTCCCTTTTGAGAATATTAAACCTAATTGCATCTTCTATATCTTGGCCGATATAAGCTATAGTATCGGATACCCTTACTAAACATCCTTCTAAAGTGGCAGGTAAACATTGACTGTTTTTACTGTGATCTTCAATTACCGGTGAGCGTTCAAAACGACCGGAATTAAATCCTTGGTTCACGCTTTGGATATAGTCTTTTATATCTTGCTCATTCTTTTCTCTATCTGGCTTTAGCAGCTTATTATGAGTCTCGCCATCATGCGATACAATCCCGTCCCTTACTTGGAAAGTCAAGTTCAAGCCTTCACCTCTTTTCGTAATATGATCTACAATATATAAACTGGAAACGTTATGTTTAAACCTGCCGATACTATGTTTTTTGCAACATAGGTCTAATGCTCGTTCTCCTTCATGCCCGAAAGGTGTGTGCCCCAGATCGTGCCCTAATGCAATCGCTTCTATTAGCTCTAAGTTAAGCCTGAGAACTTTTCCGATACTGCGGGCAATTTGTGAAACATAGGTAGTGTGAAGGCTGCGATTGGTCATCTCTTCATCGATCATATTTGTGAAAGAAAAAACTTGAGTTTTGCCTTGATAGCGGCGATAAGCACCACTGTATAAAATGCGGTCACGATCCACCGCAAAGTCCGAACGGAGTCGGTTTTCGGGCTCGCTTTTCAATCTGTAGGCTTGATTTTGACGGCAAGCATATTGTGAAAGCCCCTCTTCGTAAATCCTATTACTTTGGCCGAATATGTCTTGTAATGTTAATGACATAAGCTATCCTCAAATTTTAGCGATAAAAAAATCATAAAAGGCATTGTTAACCCGTTGCAATAAAGAGCATATACGAGTCCCTGTTTAGGTTAAGAGTCTTCTTTGCCGCTGAGAACTACATACCTCATGTAATAAGGTGTATAGCCCTCTTTTTTCATTTTTTGTTCGAAATAGGTGGGCAATTCATCCCAGAAAGGAACTCTACGATAACCGTCAGAATACACTGGTGAATATTTGTCATGCTGGTTAAAGCATTTGAGGATTGCCTCTGCATAACTTCTATGATCGGTAGAGACGTAGACCTCTCCATCATTAATTATGAGATTGGCTAAACATTCGATAAATACTTCATTGATCAACCTTTTTTTATGGTGTCGTCTTTTCGGCCACGGGTCCGGATGGAGAATAATTGCTTGAGCAAGTCCTCTATGAGGAAAACAACTCAGGAAACCAGAATCAACTTTCGCTTTAATCAATCTAATGTTGGAATTCACATTCGGATCAAACCTTTTTAGCATAGTAACAATTCGCTTAGCCGATAATTCAACTCCTAAATAATTCACCTTGGGATTAAGCTTCGACAATTGATAGATTAGCTCGCCTCTACCACTTCCAATCTCCATTACAACCGGGTTATTGTTGCCGAAAACTAACCGGTAGTCTAACTTAGCTTCTTTGTCCGGAGTATCAATAAGAAAATACTCTGTTAGCTGAGAAGAAACACCGTGTTTCTCCAGCAAATTATCCATTTGGAACTCTTCTTTGCTCTTTCCCATCCTTAATACACCTCAATCGCTTAGTTTCAATTCCTATAGATATTATTGTGATTCAACCGCAGGAAACCTAATGATTTCTCCTCTGGTATTTCTGATTATTTCCAGTTCTATCTCATCACCAATTGAGAACTCCAAAGTCGCTATTTCTGCTTCATTGGCATTGTTGATTTGGTGCTGATTTATCCTAACTATTATATCGCCTCTTCTTAGTCCGGCAGCAACCGCAGGGCTGTTATCGTCGACATAACTAACGATCACTCCATTAAGGTCTTCTAACTGCAAGTAGGAAGCTATCATCGGATTCAAATCCTGAATCCTGAATCCAAACCATATTTGTCTTCTTCTTCCGTATTCAATTATCTCTTCGGTGATCATCTTAACTCTGTTAATCGGTATAGCAAAGCCAACACCGATACTTCCACCTGATTCGGAAAAAATAAATGTATTCATCCCTATCGCTTCACCCAAAATATTTATTAAAGGGCCTCCACTGTTGCCGGGATTAATTGCGGCATCAGTTTGCACCATTCCTTGGTATATCTTTCCTCCGGAATCCTGGGAAAAATTCCTGTTTATGGCCGAAACAACTCCCACCGAAACACTTGGCTTACTATCTTTGATTAAAAAAGCATACGGGTTTCCTATGGCAATAGTTGTCTCGCCTAATATGAGATCTTCAGAGTCTCCGAGATTGATTACAGGCAGATAGCCACTATGGTCTATCTGTAAAACGGCTATATCAAGGACACTGTCTTTACCGGTTATCTCTGCTTCGTGCTGACTACCATCATTTAATATAACTTTTATCTCTGTTGCTCCTTCTACCACATGGGCATTAGTAACAATATACCCATCCTCGTTGTATATAAAACCCGAGCCTATACTTTGCACCTCTCGGCGGTAAGGTCTATAGTGAAAAAATCCGAAAAATGGATTATCGAAAGGATTCGTCGAACGACGCACAACCTGCGTTTTAATAACATTAATGCTAACTACGGATGGCTCTGTGTGCATTACCGCTTCTGTGACGGCATTATTTCTCCGGGCTTGATACTCACTATCTGTTCTATGTCTGCTTTCTTGAGCAACAATAGTCTCCATGTCAATTTCTTCAATCGAATCTACTTTTATCCTGTGGCGAGTAGGTCTATCCGTTTCCAGCCCGTGTCCTTGAGTATTACTGCTGTTAGATAATTGGTAAAACAGCAGGTTTATTATCATGACTAATACTATCGTAGTAACTACATTCGCTATTTTCACTTAATTTCTCCTAATATTTTCACTTGATTGAACCCTTTAGAATTTATCATCACAAGTCAAGTGATTATTTGCTAGCTCTTTATTCAAATTCGATGGAAGGCTGCTCTTGCACTTTTTCCATACCGAAGTGTTTATAAGCTTTATGGGTAGCTCTACGTCCCTGAGGTGTCCTATCCAAGAATCCTTGTTGAACTAGATATGGCTCATAAATTTCTTCTATGGTACCCGTATCTTCGCCTACTGCTACAGCCAAAGTTTTTACTCCTACAGGTCCACCTTGATAGTTTTCGATTATCGACAACAGGAGCCGCTTGTCCATTTCATCAAGGCCTGCGTGGTCTACATCTAACATCTTAAGAGCCTTAACGGCTATATCTGCATTTATTGACCCATCAGCTTTGACCTGTGCATAGTCCCTCACCCTTCTTAACAACCTGTTTGCAACTCGGGGTGTACCCCTGCTTCGTTTGGCAATTTCCAATCTCCCTGCTCCATCTATAGGTACATTTAATAATTTAGCAGATCGACCTATTATAGTTTCTATGCTTTTTGTGTCGTAATAATCCAACCTCAAAGTTATTCCAAATCTGGCTCTTAACGGGGCAGTTAAAAGCCCTGCTCGAGTGGTAGCGCCTACCAAAGTAAAAGGCTCTAAGTCAATCCTGAAAGATCTGGCATTTGGGCCACTATCGATGATAATCTCCAGTCGAAAATCTTCTATAGCGGGATAAAGGTATTCCTCCACCACATGATTAAGCCTATGAATCTCATCAATAAAAAGATTATCATTGCGCTGTAGATTAGTTAATAGACCAGTAAGATCTGATGGTTTCTCTAAAACCGGGCCCGAGCTGACTTTTAGCTCTACTTCTAACTGTGAAGCAACAATGTGAGCTAAAGTTGTTTTCCCTAAGCCGGGAGGCCCAAAGAAAAGAATATGGTCTAATGGCTCGCCTCTTCTCTTGGTTGCCTCGATGGCTATTTCCAGAATATCCTTAATCTTCTTCTGGCCGGTGAACTCTGCCAATGATTTCGGTCGCAAAGTCCTATCAAAATCTGCTTCAGCTTTCAATTCAACCGGTGATATAATTCTATCCATAACACTCTCCGTTATCAATATTCAAGGTTCTATTTACCAACACAAAAATCGGCAAAAATTCTGTTGAGAATATCGTCATCAGTTACTTTCCCGATTATTCCCTCTAAATATTCACTCGCTACTTTCAAATCAAACGCTATAAACTCAATCCCGAGATTCATTTCAATGGCAACTATGGCTTTGCTCACTGCTGCCACAGAATTTTCTACTGCTTGGATCTGTCTTATATTTGAAAGAACTCCTTGGTCAATATCTTTTTTTGATAGGTGGAACACGTCAACAACTGTTTCCTTTATCTTGTCCAACCCTTGAGCTGTTTTAGCGGATACCGGAATGTATCCTTGTGATTCATAGCTACTGATAATTATTTCATCCAAAATATCCGCCTTGTTAAGTATCTTTATGATCTTATCACTATACCTTTCTTCCAGCCAATTATTATTAGATCCTTTTCGGGTGATGTAGTCTTCAACATATAAGATCTTTTCGGCCTGAATCATTAATTCTAGACTCTTATCAATGCCTATGGCTTCGGGTTGATTATGCGACTCTCTCAATCCGGCAGTATCGATCAGATTAACTAAGTAACCTTCAATCGCCAGCGTCTCCTCCAAATAGTCCCTCGTCGTACCGGGCTGATCAGTTACTATAGCTCGGGAAGACTCCAATAAAGCGTTGAAGATGCTTGACTTACCTACGTTAGGCGGCCCCGCTAAACAAACGGTTATTCCTTCTCTGATGATCCTGCCTTCTTTACCTTTCTTAATAAGACTTTCCAGTTTTTCTTTATACTTGTTCAACTCTTTTTTTAAGTCGTCTAAATCTAATTCCATTATATCATGATCTGTAAAATCAATCTCAACTTCTAACTTAACTCTATGCCGGGTAAGCTCTTCTAATAGTTGATTTATCTGGTTGCTGAGCTTGCCTTCTAACTGCTGGATGGCTGTTTGATGTGAAGAGGCAGTTTTAACATTAAGAAGATCGGCGACAGCCTCGGCTTGGATAAGGTCGATTTTATTATTAATGAAAGCACGTTGGGTAAATTCACCCGGTTCTGCTAATCTGGATTGTTTTAATAATACTCTTAGTATCTGTTTGATAATATATGAATTGCAATGACAAGACAGCTCGACGACATGTTCGCCAGTATAGCTATGAGGCGCTACAAACACGAAGGCCACAACTTCGTCAATAATCACATCTTTATCACAAATCACCCCATATAATTTTTTATTTTTTCTTATTGTTGGGACAGCTATTTTAACTGTGACTTTTTTGGTGCTGCCCTCGGTCTTTTTTATTGTAGAGAAACCTCTAAAACATGAGGCCAAGCAGCAGAAAGCATCTTTTCCACTAATCCTAATAACAGAAATAGCTCCTCTGCCAGACGGCGTGGCAAGGGCAACTATAGTATCATTTAATTTCTTTATCATAGGCAGTACTCAAACCCGGTATTTATTTTAGGCTGCAGATTCTCTAAGGCTTATTTCCACAAATATAAACTATAGTATTCCTCGAATAAAATGCTGTTTACGCTTGTTCACCAGCAATGATTTCGTTTATTGATGCTAATATCTTGTCTTTATTCAAGCTAATAGTTTCTTTCAGTATGTCAGTCGCACCATGAGGTATGAACTTATCAGGGATTCCATAAGAGAAAACCGGTATTTTATATGATGACATAAAGGAACTGATAGTACTGCCAAAGCCTCCCTTTAATGAGTTTTCCTCTATTGTAATCACGGTATCGACTTTATCTGTCAGCTTTTTCAGCATCTCAGTATCCATTGGTTTGAGGAAGCGAGCATTAATCGGGATAGTCCGTACATCTTTACCATCAAGCTCTTGAGATATTTGGTGGGCTAGATTAAAACCTGAGCCGATACCCAAAAGAGCAATTGACTTCTTCGACGCCTGATTTTCATCTCCACAACTGTCCAATACTTCAGAACTACCTAGCTGCAATGGGGGTATCGGTTCACCCCTATATTTAACTCCACCTCTAGGATATCGGATAGCTACCGGTCCATCTTGATACTCTGCTGCAAAAGCAAGCATCATTGCAAATTCTTCAGCACACGTAGGAGCCATAACGACTAAGTTGGGCACAAAGTTTAAAAATGACAAGTCATATGCACCATGATGAGTGGCTCCGTCTTCGCCAACTAATCCGGCTCTGTCCAAACAAAACACGACCGGTATCTTCTGTAAGGCTATGTCATGGATGATTTGATCGAGCGCTCTTTGCATGAAGGTTGAATAAACAGCTACGAATGGCTTGAACCCTCTCAAGGCTAATCCTCCGGCAAAGGTGACACTATGCTGTTCGGCAATACCAACATCAAAAAAGCGGTCTGGATATTTTTCCTCAAAGATGCTAAGACCTGTTCCTTCGCTCATTGCAGCAGTAATTGCGACGATTTTTTCATTTTTACTGGCCAAATCACATAGGGTTTGACCAAAAAACTTAGAATAGGAGGTGGAACTACTCTTCTTAACCTCACCTGTCTTTTGAGAATAGGGGCCTAACCCATGATATTTAGTGCAGTCTTTCTCGGCAAAACAGCACCCTTTACCTTTTTGGGTTATTACGTGTACAAAGACAGGACCTACCATATTGTTCTTAACATTCTTAAAAATCTTAACCATCCGTGGGATATTATGCCCATCTATAGGCCCTACATATTTGAAACCGAGATCTTCAAATATTATGTTGGGGATCAATATGTTAAGTACACTCTCTTCAATTTTTTTTGCGCCATAAAGAAACGTACTTCTTATTTTTGAGGGAAGATGGGTGTCAGACAGTTCCCAAATCTGTTTTTTTAATGAGTTGTAGGACTTGCTAACCAGCATTCCGGATAGATAGTTTTGTAATGCACCCACATTTTTTGAGATAGACATGGTGTTATCATTAAGAATGACTAGTATTTCTTTCTGTAAATGACCGGCATGGTTGAGAGCTTCGAATGACATGCCACCGGTTAATGCACCGTCTCCGATAATGGCAATCATCTTTTCGTTGTTTCCTTTCATACTTTCGGCTACAGCAATCCCTAAAGCAGCTGAAATCGATGTACTGCTATGACCAACGCCAAATCCGTCATATTCGCTTTCGAATATATTATTAAACCCACTTATGCCCCCATATTGCCTCAAAGTATCAAACTGTTCATTTCTCCCCGTCAAGATTTTATAAGCATAAGACTGGTGTCCTACGTCCCATACAATACGATTAATCAGAGGGTCAAAAACCTTGAGGACTGCTATCGCGATATCTGCAGCACCCAAACTGGGTGATAAATGTCCGCCGGTTTTAGAAGTTACCTCGATTATTCTGTGACGAACTTCGTCAGCTAATTCACTTAATTGATTTATTCCAAGACTTCTTACGTCTTCAGGGCCTTTTATATTGGATAATAACATTACTTTCAACCTTGCAACAGCTATTTTTTTATATCTTCTTAATTTAAGGTGTTGATGTCAACCATTAATCGAAAATTTGCAGTGAAGCCTAGATCCGGGCCTCCAGAAATGCATTATAGTAAACGTCCATGACAGCCTCAACGAAGAACAATGAACCAAGAACAATGAACAAAATATGATGACACCCGAGCTAATAATTATAACATTAACGAAAGAGACGAGAGTCAGCTGTGAAGGCCATTATTCGGTGCTTTTTTCGGTGTTCTCGGAGGCTGAAAATCAATTTTAAACATAGTAAACGTCCATGACTGCGAGAATGAAGAATGAAGAATGAATAATGAAGACACCCGAGGGGATGATTAAATTACCGGCTAAAGCCGGCGTGCCAGCCGACTGAAAGTCAGCGTTCCGGAACCACTGGTAATTGATAACTGGTAAATCAATTTTAAACATAGAAACTCCTGTCTTACAGGCCAGCAATGCATAATAACTATAAATTGCTCAGATTCAATACTTGTACCCCTTTTTCTCGTGCTCAGTGAACTCAACGCCTAACCCAAGCGCAATCCTGTTGACAAAGTTAAAATAAGAAGCGATTAGATTAATGGATAAAATCTCTTCATCTTCGAAACCTACATCTCGTAGTTTATTTATATCATCTTCAGTCATGTCATGCTGCTTCAGGGTCAGCTTCTTGGAGTATTCGAGCATAGCTGATTCTTTCGCACCCAGCTCAAGCTTCCTGTAATCTTTGCAGAACATTTCGACTTTTTCATTACTCTTCCAATAATGATTCAACGCTTCGACATGATGATTAATGCAGTAGGGACACTTATTTGCCAACGACACGACTGTAGCGACCATTTCCTGCTTTTCTCTCGACAGTTTTGATTTACTGAACATAATCGACATATACAGGTCGAGGTGAGTCTGCATAGTATGTGGTTTGAGGCTGTGTGTCTTAAGGATGTTTGAAACTCGCCCTCTTCCCTTGGTTATGTTATCGTATATGATCTTTAGTTCTTGGGTTGCTTCATCCTCATTAATTGTTTTTATCCAGGCCATTACTTCTCCTTCTTTTATACTCTGACTTTTTTTATTGTACCTTGATTGAGTTTTAGAGCAGGGTTGCCTCGTATCATCATGATTATGCCTAAATCTTTTCCGCATTGCGGGCATATCGGTTTCGAGAATGTTTCGGCATTTTGTACCCCGACATAATCATCTGCCATGCGGTCTATAAAACACTTAATAATCCGGCCTTTGCCAGCTTTGAAATAGCGAAATAGCTTTCTACCACATTTGCATTCAATGGTAATAATCTTACCTGTTTTCATGTTTGATTGTTGCTAAGGTTATTCTTCGCAGCTTTATGTACACATCGGACTCTAAAATAGTTTGATTAGGTATCTTATAAGCATAATCAAACACCGACTTCCCATCATTGTCCAAGATTTTTGGATTAGCCCCTGCTCTAAGTAAGCGATCCAATACTTTAGGCTCAGGGTTGTTATAAGCAGCATACATTAAGGCAGTCGCTCCTTGATTATCTTGAATATTGGGATTAGCTCCACCTTCTATTATAGCCTAGGTAACTAGGGGTTTATCGTTGTTGATAGCGGCATACATAAGAGCTGTTTTTCCTTCTCTATCTTGACCGTTTACATCAGTTCCCGCTTTCCATAAAACTCTGCAAGAATCGGGATAAGGATTGGATTCTGCTGCTATCATAAGGGCAGTTCGTTTAGATGGTGTCTTTTGTTGCGGATTAGCGCCACCGGCTATTATATTTTCGAGAATATTCGGCTTTGCTTCTACTGCGGCCATCATCAATTCATTAAGTACAGCCCCCTCTGATTTCTTTCCTAGCAGATCAAGGCGGTCGAATGACCAGCCAATAATAATCCCAGTAAACGGGCTAAAAGTCATCGATACAACAAACCCTTTCCAAAAGTAGGCTTCTCTTTTAGACTCCCAATAATAGGCTATAATAAGTGATAAACCACTCAGAATTAATAAATCAACCACAAATCTGGTAAGAGTAGGAAATGACCAAATTCCAATCAGGTGAAAGAATCCAACAAAGAAAAGACCGAAGATTAGCATGTACCGACTTGATTGCCCCCCGCCATATTTATTCGAAAATGAGCCTTGCACCGGAAAAAATTAATGCAAGGCTCGTAAAGTTTTACTTTATTATTCTGCTTTAATGGGGATAACGCCATTAGGCTCAAGGTTTTGGAAGGTAAATGATTCTGTTAAGTAGAGAGTTACATCCTCTTTGGTCGAATTTTCATATCCGATACAGAAGTCACTGCCGATGCTCATCTTAAAATCACCGCCTCTTATCGACACTAAGAGACCGTCCTTGATAAAGTGAGACAAAACTACCGGGCCTCCGATAAGTGTTTCTAACTGCATTCGCTTAGAACAACCGCAACTAGTCAGATAGTTAAATCCTTGCCAGAGCTTAGGTGACAACACTAAAGCATAGGGACCTTCAATTGCTGCTTGGTTAAGCTTATATACAGCTTCAATGATAGTATCCGGCCATTTAGAAGTATCTTTAGGTAGGTTTTCGGCCTTATTATCCGTGTCTAGTAAGCCTTTGATGCCATGTTTTTTAAACCCATTATAAAGTATATTCTCCTCGAAGAAGGCAATTTTTTGAGCTGCTTCTTGCAAAGTGTCCAAATCAGGGTCTTCGACACCTCTTGATATATTATCCAATTCCCACTTATTGAGGGTAAAACTGATCCTTGGTTCTATTACAGGTAACGATTCTCTGACTCCGTAGGAGACACCTGCTTTGTCATTTCCCAGTGTCATTCTACCTGTAGTAACTGATGAAAAATCCCATCCTTTTGGGTCTTCAACATCAATGACTTTTCTAGCTGATAAGAACTGCTTAAGAGATATCACCGCTTGCTCATCAATCTCTTCCCAGGCATCATTGTTTATAGGTGCTAAATGACGTCTAAGTAAGTCCATAATCTCTCCTTATTTGAGGTTTCTGATTTTAAGATCACCGTCTTTGTTAGTTTCTTCTTCTTCTTCATCATCTTCGAGTTCGGTGATCGGTTTAGTTGTGAATAAATAGGTACGCATTTCTTCATCCCAACCCGGCATGTTGCGTCTGAGCCATTCGAGAGTCATGACAGCGTGTTCGATTTCTTCGTCACGATTGTGTTCGACAATCTTTCTAAGCTCTTCATCTGTAGTTGTTGCTGCACGTTGTTGGTACCAATCGACAGCTTCGATCTCTTCTTTGAGGCTATTAAGCGCTCTTGAGAAGTCACGATCTTTTGCTTTCAATTCTTCCACCGGTTCATGGTAACTGCTCATATTTCACCTCGCTTCGTTTTTTCAGGCAATAATATGCCTAACGTTTTTACTGTCCAGAAAAAAATTTCAACCTTGCTATTGTTAAAGGCAACATCTCCCATTTTAAGCCTGCAATAATAACAGTCGCAATTCTCTACCTATTATTGTCATTTAATTATCCTGATCTAGTCAAATACATCGATTTTTTAAATTCTTACTTTCTTACACCACAGAATAAGACAGGTGGGATTATTCGAGAATACTCATGTCAAAATCTTCGCCGACATATCTTTCCCAATTGGACACAGTCTGCTCACGGTCATCGTTCCTATTGTAGATAAGCCGAAAGCTGCCCATACCTTGTGGATCTATGAAAAGATAGAGTTTATTAGAGCTGTGATACCTCCACACAATATATTCCCTTCTGGTCAACCTGATATCACCTTCAATATTATCCCTGACGATATCGTCAGGTGCACCCTGCCTCACGTAGACCCTTCCGCGATCAGTCTCCCATCCATCGCTATGGTGAGGAAATTGTTCATTAGCGTATTCAATTCTCTGCCTGATGTTTTCTAAAAACTCATTTGCTTCAGTTTGTGGGACGGGATCATTTTGTCTCCAAAACCTATCGATCAAGTTATTCTGCGCTCTCGTGCTCATCTCATCCCAGTTTCTAAAATAAGAAGAGGGCAAAAAGTATCTCAATAACCTATATTCTGTCTCATTATCAGGGAAAAGCCGTTGGATAGGAGTTCTACGTTCGGCTATGACAAAGTAGTCTTTCGCAGTATGTGTCATATTTCTAACCATATCCGTGATTGAGACTTCGACATTGAAGTAACCTGTTGATAATTTCTCCATTGGGATGTCTTTCATCATATCTACATACGGATCAGGGTCTTGATATCTATTTTCAATTTTCAGCGTGTCTTTATCGCTATAAATTAAGATTTCCTCGGCAAAGTAATGATTACCATCGACAGCAGGATAAAGATTCTGTATCTCGTAATAAAAGAAGACTGTATCCTGAGCTTCTGTCCTGTAGATATGCGCCGGATCAACATAAAACTGATAATTGCCTCGCAAGAATTGTTCTAATCCCGGATGCTCTACCCCTCTTAATATCTGATGTGAAAACTCAATATCGCTAACTAAGCTATTGGAATCCAAGTTTTCTAAAGTTCTCGACCATTGAAATTGCTTGCCGGATAGCTGATCTTGGAAATCAACACGGAAATTTAATCCCGATTGAGCAAGAGTGAGTTGGATTTTATCAAGATAATACAACTCTTCAGAAAAAGCTGCTCTTTGTTCTCTGACTCCAATGTGATGAGTAAATTCATCGAGTACTTTTTCTTCTCCATCCTTTTCAGAACTGATTTTCACATCAAGCAAAGCTAAGTATCCATCATCTGATTCAGCAAAAGTTAATTGATTATTAGGAACTTTATAGTTGAAATGATGAATCGTGTTTCCTTGATCATCTAAGAACCTGTTGTGTTCAAAGGCTATGTTTAACTCATTAGCACCGGCTATCGACACTACCGCCACCAGCAGTGCTGTTACAAAGTATCTAATCCATCCATTTTTCTCTGAGTTCATACTGTCCATATCCTCTCAAGTCATAAAAGTTAAATGTCCTATTAATGCTGTAATAGTGCCATGTTATCCTCGGACTCCTACCGATAGGGAAAGCATCGGTAGATATGTTGTCCGGAGGGCCATATTTAATATAGATCTTACCTCGGTCGGTTTCCCAACCTTCTAAATAACCTTTTATGCCGAAATTTCTATCCGCATAGATAACTCTGTTATAGAAAACTCGTTGGTAATAATTGTCAACTGAATAAATATCAGGATCCAATCTATTCCAATACTCATCAATACCTTGTTGCAACTCATCGCTTTCTAAGCCACGTAACTCACGATACTCGTTATGATTGAGAATATTCCGCAATTGTGCCAATTGTTGATCGGGGCTAAAGCGCTCTTGAAAAAAGAAACTGATCGTGGGGAATACCGGTTCAGAATTAAATGTTTTCTCATTATATTTATTGTGCACTTCTATAGTAAACTCATCTATACCCCGCAACTTGTCATATAGTTCGTTTATCTCTGACACGGATACATGCTTGCTCTTACCATCAACTGACAAGGCTATCTTTGTTGTATCGGGTGTTTCACTGTAATGCTGCCAAAGTTTGATCTCGTCATAACGATCTATTAAGTATCGGTTATCTCTTATGGCAAACATGAAATCATCAATCCGGGCTACCAGCAAAGAAGAGCCGATGATTTTCTTTTCTTGCGGAAGATTTACTTTTTCTCTATATGTTCTTTTCTGACTTGTTCGGTGAGAGTTGAGGGTAACTATTAATTCATATTCATCAGGCTCAATCTCGGTTGAGAATTTTAAGGGAAAATATTCATCGTACAGCGTAAGATATCGAAATCCTTGTAGAGAATCAGTATTTATACTCATAATGACTTGGAATTGCTCCTGATAAACAATATCATGGTCATTAGTGACAATGCTTACTGACAAATAGTTATTTATCTCAATCGTCTGGTCAGTTTGTTCAGAGAAAAAATCATTGTAAGAAATCAGCAGCAAACCTTCAATTCTGCCGCCTATATTCTCCGATCTAAACTCTATCGATGAGGCAGTAAGGCTAACCATTACCATCATTATGACTACGGCTAGAAAACTTTTTCTCATTCGCTCTTTTATTTTAACCATTATTTTGTCTCATTTTAGTCTTGTAGGTTCAGCGCTATCACCATTCGTTAGGTGCGCACTGTATTATTTATCTCTAACATCATCTCGGGACACGCTGTTAGCCTACCTTGACTGCTACGGTTGTGCCAAACATTTCCTTCAAAGCTTTGTTCAGCCCTTCATTGGGGAAAACAGCTATATCTTGAGGTGTGATCTTTATACATCCGAATTTTTTGGTAGTTACTATGAGAACAAGATCAAACTTACCGGGATGCCGGCTGCTTAAAGATATCAATTTATCATACAAACCGTCACAAATTTTTCCCTCTTCAACATTTAGGTGTAGCGAACCTGTGAAATGCTGGGACAGATCATCCAGCGGAATAATCTTTTCCGGCACAATGCGTAGAGTTGTATTATCAGTACTTCCATTCTGCTGATAGTTATAGGACGAAGGTTTACCAGATATGATATAGAGTCCATCAGATTTTAATGTAGAGTCATACTTTTCTACATCCTTGCCGAATATCGCTAATTCAAACTTGCCGTACATATCTTCTAAAACGGCTGTGCAATATGGTCTGTTACGAGAATCTTTTTTATAATTGATTATATTGACTACCCCGGCAATGATTATAGGGTAGGGAACCTTCTGCCCTCTATCTAAAAATCTCTTGGTATCTAAGTTAGCAAATATGGTGAGTTCGTGACGATATTTAAACAGTGGGTGACCAGACAAATAGAAGCCGAGTATCGCTTTTTCTTTTTCCAATTTCTCACTTAGTGTCCAATCTTTAACCTCCGGTAAAACAGGCTTACACCCTGTGGGGATCCCGGAGTCATCGTCTTCTTCTAAAATGCTGAACAGAGTTTGCTGGCCGCTACGTTTTTCATTATTAACACTGTTTCCGTATTCTACCGCTGCTTCGAGAGCTGCCAATTTTTGTGGCCGGTTACCGGCAAGTTCATCTAATGCTCCCGAATAGATCAGGCTTTCTAAGACGGCTTTATTAACTGCCATAGGATCAACTCGTGAACACATTTCGAAAAAGTCAGTAAAAACTCCATTTTCATCTCTCTCTTCTAAGAGTCTTTGAATCGCTACCTCACCGACATTTTTAATAGCCCGCAAGCCAAAAAGAATCTTATTCCCTTGAACAATAAACTCTTTTTCACAGCGGTTAATGTTTGGTGGAATTACTTCTATACCCATATTTCTGCACTCTTCGAGAAAATACGGAATCTTAGAGGGGTCATTTTCTTGAGAAAGCAATGCTGCCATGAATTCTGTCGGGTAATGGGCTTTCAAATAAGCTGTTTGGAAGGCCACATAAGCATAACACACAGAATGGCTTTTATTGAAAGCATACTTGGCAAAATCAAGACACTTGTCCCAAACTTTCTTAACTATATGCTCTTCAACTCCTTTCGCTTTACCCCCTTCAATGAACTTAGGCTTGAGTTTATCCATCACTTCCATTATTTTCTTACCCATTGCTTTCCTGAGAGTATCGGCTTCACCACCGGAAAAACCGCACATCTCGCGTGATATCTGCATCACCTGTTCCTGATAGATTATCACTCCATAAGTCTCTTTGAGGGCATTTTTTGTCAGCGGATGATCATATTCGATTTCTTGTAATCCGTATTTTCTTTTTATATAAGTATCTATAAACTGCATTGGCCCGGGACGATATAGAGCCACCATCGCTACTAAATCCGAAAATTCATTAGGTTTTAGCTCTTTGAGATGCTTTTTCATGCCGGCCGATTCAAACTGAAAGATGCCGTCGGTTAATCCGTTTGAAAACAATTCATAGGTTTTGTTATCATCAGTAGGAACTTTTAGGATGTCGATGTCGATACCCCGAGATTGATTAATCAGCTCCAATGTTTTTCGGATTATTGTCAATGTCTTGAGCCCTAAAATATCCATCTTCAGCATCTTCAGATAGTCGAGCCACTTCCCTTCATACTGCACAAGAACCGTCGATTGGCTTCCCTTCTGGCTGCTGGTTGACAGCGGAACGTAGTTTGACAGATCGTCGGGACCAATAACAACGCCGGCTGCATGTATACCGTGTTGCCTGATCAAGCCTTCTATCACCTTACCATATTTCAGAATTGAGCTATATTGCCCGGTGCTTTCCATAAGCTTGACGAATTCCGGACATTCCTGCATACATTTTTCTAAGGTGATCTTGGGAGTTGAGGGCATAAGTTTGGTCATTCTATTCGATTCAGCAGGCGACACCCCTAAAACGCGGGCTACATCCTTAATCACAGACTTCGCCCCTAAGGTGTTGAAAGTGATAATCTGAGCCACACTGTTGCGACCGTATTTATTTACTACGTATTCAATGACCTGATTCCTGCCTTCAGCACAGAAATCTATATCAATATCAGGCATCTCTATTCTATCGGGATTCAGAAAACGTTCAAATAACAGATTATGCTTTATCGGATCCATTAACGTGATCTCTAATAAATAGGAGACTATACTACCCGCCGCTGAACCCCTGCCGGGACCGACAGGAATACCTCTCTTCCGCGTGCTGTCAATCAGATCCTTGACGACCAAGAAATAATCCTCAAAACCCATTCGTTTGATAATGCCTAATTCATAATCAATCCTTTCTTCGATTTCAAGTCGACTCGCCTTGTTTGGATCTTGCTGATAATCTTGTGAAAACTGTACATATTTTTTTGCTGCGCTTTCATAGCATAACGATCTAAGATACTCACTGTTGGTTGAATAGTGCGCCGGCAAATCCACTTTGGGCAGCAAAAAGGTATCATACTCAAGTTTAAGATCTGTTGATTCGGCTATCTTCACTGAATTGTCATAAGCTTCGGGGCATTCAGGAAACAGTGCTCTCATTTCTTCTTCAGTTTTGAAATATAGCTGATCGGTTTCATATTTTATCCGCGAAGAATCGTCTATGGTTTTGCCTGTCTGGATACATAGTAACACGTCATGAGCTTTTGCATCTTCTTTTTTCAGATAGTGGCAATCGTTGGTGACTACTAACGGTGTGTCGGTTTTGTGCGCTAGCTCTATAATTTTGGGCATAACCAGATCTTCGTCACTCAGATCATGCTTCATTATTTCTAAATAATAGCTGTCTCGGAATACATTTTTATACCATTCAACGGCGTATACGGCATCTTCATGACGTCCGTCTAATAGCAGTTGAGCAATCTCTCCTTGTACACATGCGGAAAGACATATTAATCCTTCCGAATGTTTTTCTAAAAGCTGTTTGCTCATTCTCGGTTTGTAATAGAACCCTTGCGTGTAAGATATTGACGAAAGTTTTATCAGGTTATTATATCCGGTCTTATTTTTTGCTATCAAGACTAAATGATTCCGCCTAGCCTTTTTGGATTTGCTATGATCATAGTCAAAATCGATAACGTAAGCTTCTATCCCGATTATCGGTTTGATCCCTTTCTTGGCGGCTTGACAGTAAAAATCGATCGCTCCGGACATCGTACCATGATCTGTTATGGCCACAGCAGGCATGTCATATTGTAATGCTAAATCGATCATTTTATCTATGCGGCAAGCACCATCTAAGGCGCTATATTGGGTATGGTTATGTAAGTGTACAAAGCTCATTTCTTCACGAAATCATCTCCTTTTTTTTGTTGAGCAAACGTTGTTAAACGTTCTCAATTGCAGATATAGCATGGCTAAAGCCTTCATCTGCAAGTTCTAAATGCTCAATCGAAGACCAATATTACTTCGATTAGTATCCTGTCAAAACTTATTGTTCTTTTTTTTTGCTGTTTCGCAACCAAACCTCCTTGTGCTCCGACCCGGAACGATAGAAATAATCCCGAACCCCGCTAAACTTTACCCAATAATCTGCTTGTCCACTTCCGATCGATTAAGCTGACTATCAGCGAGAGTATTGTCTCTCAGATCATAAAACATCGATCTTCTATCAATGGTGCTCGCTAAGACAGGACTTTGCAGACACGAGCTTGTCCGGTCTCCAAGAGAACATGGCCGCTTTTAAACATTAATACCTTATCAATAATATTGACTGCGTCGAGCTAGTTTAAAAAGACTAGTTGCCGTACTTCGTCCGGCGAGCTTCTAAAAAGACTAGTTGCCGTACTTCGTCCGGCGAGCT
>PWNZ01000242.1 GCA_003564135.1 Candidatus Cloacimonadota bacterium | reverse complement strand
TTTTGTCGAGCCTCCTGTTCAATGGCGAAGACTGATGTAAGGAATGGCACAAAGAGTGGAATCTGCGTCTCCACCTTACACATCCGGCAAGTTGAAAGACGTTAGACCAAAAGCTATGTCAGAACGCACCTCGTTGTTGGAGGCTGAATGGTCGGAAGGTATATATCGGTAAGTTATGAGACCTGTCATTCGGAGAGAGTTTGGCAGGAGTCAATAAGGGATGATACACGGGCAATACAACCCGGAAAGAGTTGTCTAAGGGCGCAGGAAAACAGATGATGAAAGGAGTACTAATGGAAACAAAACGGTCGTTAGTGTCCGAGATGACTAAACAAGCACGAGAAACTCAATATGATTGGGTGGAACCATCGGTATGGGCTGACAAAATGCTTGCAGCCCTTGATAACGAAGTCAAAGGTGAGAATCTTTGATAACTGTGGGGTTTTTCCCACTATCCAGAGCTCACAGGGAATTATGCAGGTCTATTTAATGAAAAACTGTTTTCTGGAGAGCCGTATACGGAAAAACCGCACGTACGGTTCTGAGGGAGGGGTGTCCAGTAATGGGATCACCCCTACCCCTATCATGCATTTTAATCATTCTCTTGTGCGTCTTAATTTTCCATTTTTCATTCTCAAGGTCATGACCGTTTCCTAACATTTAGTTAATCTAATTGCGTGATTGTAGTTTGTTTACCATATAGGTAATTTATTTGTTTTTTATCGATTTTACTTTACTAGTGTTGCTTTCTCGATGGTTGCTTGATGTTCTTCTAAGGGATTATCACCTGAATCTCTGGGCAGGTTCTCAATTTTATGGACTATATCCATACCTGCTATAACCTTTCCTAAAACAGTGTGCCTACCATCTAGCCAAGGAGTTCCTTCTTCTTTTGTTATTATGAAGAACTGGCTTCCATTGGTATTAGGTCCTGCATTGGCCATAGAAAGATGTCCATATTTGTTTTTTAATGAATTTTCGTTAAATTCATCGTCTAAACTGTATCCTGGTCCGCCTCTACCGTCAGTCGCTCTGTTGCCATCTTTAGTATTCGGGCAGCCACCCTGTATCATGAAATCCGGTATAACTCTATGGAAATAGATTCCATCAAAATAACCATCTTCTGTGAGCTTAACGAAATTTTCAACTAAGTTGGGAGCTATGTCCGGATATAATTCCAACTCGATATTTCCGTAGTTTGTCTCAAAAGTTATCAGTCTTACATTCTTATGATCTTCAGCAAAACATAAGACTATGACCATTGATATTACTACGACTAAAAGTAATCTTAGCATTTATTGCCTCCAATGTTTATTAATTGTATAAATACCTGTTCGCTTGCATAACGGAAATCTGTCAAGATATTTCAGTGGCAGTGTAACAATCTGCCGGATAAACGGCCTCAGGAACTGTATAAATCTTACCGGAGCACAGGCTTGATCATGCCCGGTAGGCTGACTTCGGTCAGTTGATCCGCCGGTTTAACCGCTAATGTACTTTTATCCTCAAACGCAAAAGTTAAAGCATTTGCCAACAACACCCTAAACAGGGCAAGCCGGAACCAAATCTTCATCCACACATTAGAGCACAAATGAACATGAATAAAAAAGAATGAAGAAGTTTAGAAGGTTTAGAGAGTTTAGTGCTTCGCTGTTTAGATTAGGGACATGCAAGGCCTGCCCCACCTGCCCTGTGGAATCTATTTTTTATTCCCTCAGGTGTCTTCATTTTACATTTTACATCATGCATTGTAAATCATATATTACTTTTCACAGTCATGAACGTTTGCTATGTAAAATGAGAACAGAATTACCGTATAATCATCATTATGGTTGAAGACTGTTAGATTATAAAGCTAAACGATTAAAACAAATTAGTTGCCGGGGCTGAACCCTGTTTTAGCTATATATCTTCTTAGACGTTGATTTGCGTAGTTGATCTCCCGCCGTGGAACGCAGGCATATTTCACTAACTAATCACCCTTCCTAAAATAAGTGCGAAAAGGTCGTTATTGTTTGTGAACGCTATAAAGGGATTTTTGCCCCTATCTTTTCTGATTTCGGCTCCATTGGTAAAGATCTGATAATCCAAAATACGATTAATTCTAATCATCTTATTACCTTTACTACCCATAAAAATAAGTCTTTTATTAGTAACAAATAATTGGCCGCTATCGATAGGCTGCCATACATCTTTAGATATTACTTGTGGTTTTAGGCTTCCTGCTCGCCAATAAACACCTTTAACAATTTTTAGTCGTAGGGTGGGGCCTGAGTAGTTGAATCTCTGGGTTACTGTTTTTTGTTCATACCATTCACAGCTTGTGTTGTAGAAACATTTTTCATCTTTATGGAGATTAATTCTTACTTCTATTTCCGGAAGTTCACCATTCTCTATCTGCCAGAAAAGCTTGAATTTTTCGAGTTGGACCTTAGTTTTAGTATCATAGTCGATTTCCAAGTCAAGGTTATTGGAGATAGATTTAAGCTCGGCTTCTTCTTGAGGCGAGAGGCGTTCATCGGAAACAAGCTCATTCAACAGCTTTTTTACTCTTCCGGCCGCACTTTCTTTATAGATATTGGCCACCACTTTATCTGAAAGCTTCAGGTCTTGCTGTAGTTTTTTCAAGAAAGCTTTTTCTTCGTCAGTTAGTTTATTATCTTTAATCGCTTTATCGACTTCTTCCCGATACATTTTTCCTGCGACTTCTCTGTGTATTTGCTCGACATCATCATCATTGAGATGAAGCAGTTTTTTAGCGTGTTGTAATGATTCTATCTCACTATTTGAGAGCATTTTATCCTGAAGATAATGTGAGACCAATCGTCTGTAAATATCAGAAACTTGCTCCTTAAAGTGTTGTCGGAAGTCCACTTGATAATTACTGGCTATACTGGCTACGTCTTCATAGCTGATTTGCTCAATCTCTTTTGCTGAGAATAAGTTCCACAGCTCAATGAAGGCGTTTTCTTTGATTTTTTTATTCAGTAGGCGGGTTAAAAAAGATCCCTTTTTCAACTCTTTTCGTTCATAAGTTTTCATGTTTAATCTCCTGATGGTCGCTGAAGTATTTATCAGCAAAAATATACATATTATAATAAATATACTAATACGTAAATATTAATTGGTGCAATTACTACTAAAGCAACTGCTGCTGAATAAACTGCTGAAAAGCACAGCTAATTCACCAAATTTTAACCTCTAGTTCATGGTATATGTTAAATACCGATAATGCAGTTAAAGTCATTAAATTCGGCATCTGTTGATGTAAATGTAACTAACGGTCGGCTTTAACCGGTTAAGGTATTATGCTGTTTATCCCGTTAAAATACCGGATGAACACGGCGTATCAACCTCATGAATGCAGTGTTCTATTTATTTTAACTGTATTATTTGAATTAAAGTAACTCATCCCACAAGATACATTATTAATAAACATTGATTATGTATAGGACAAGATCGCTTAGCACGGATTACTCGTCAAGCTTATATTTAAGCATTACTAACAAGTTCCGGAGTAATCTGCTAAAAATAACCTGATACGAAGTGACTATAAAAAAGGGCACGGAATGACCGTGCCCTCGATTTTAAGTATTATTTTAAGCTCTATTTTCAGGCTTATTTCATCATTATCATCTTATTAGTAGAAGTGAAGTCACCTTTTTCCATTCTATAGAAATAGATTCCACTGCTAACTTCCGAATTGTTTTCGTCTCTTCCGTCCCATATGATGTTGTGATTACCTGCCTGTAAGTAGTCGTTAACCAATGTTTTGATCTTTTGACCTCGGCTGTTAAAGACATCTACTGAAACCTGACCATCTTCAGCTAATGAGAAGCTGATATTGGTGTCCGGATTGAATGGGTTTGGATAGTTGTTATGAAGTTCGGTCACAGCCGGTATCACAGTATCATCTTCTACGTTAGTTGTGCCTGTTACAAATCTCCATATTTGCACATCTTCAGCATCGTGTCTGACGTTTGACATCTGACGTACAGCTTCAGTATTGCGACGTTCTCTGACATCGGATCGTTCATCGTCGGGATGTATAGTTGTTGGTATTACTCTCCAATAGTAAGTTGTATTTTCATCTAACGGGACTGGTAAGATGTCCGAGTTGGAATACTCTGTTTCACCTTCTTCATATTCGATCCATTCATAAGGAGCATTAGCTCCAAAGGCGCCGGTTGTATTCATATACACGCGGAAACCTACCGGATCGGTGTGGATTTCACTTGGACTGAATTCCCAGGAGACTAAACTGATTCCTAATGATATACCTTCAGCTAAGTGTTCCGGATCAGGATTAACTGCCGGAGCGGGATATGGCTCTCTTTCTAATGTAGTAAAGGACCAAACATGAACGGTGTCAGCATCGCCACGAGCATATGATATTGATCGATTAGCTCTTAATGAATTTCTTGTCCGTGTTGATGATCTGCGTCCATCTTCCGGATGTTCTGTAGTAGGCACCACTTGCCAATAGTAAGTCTGCCCATAGTCTAATCTGTCATCTCCATCGGGTAATAATTCAGATGTAGAGTATTCTGATTGATTGCCGACGAAGTCGATCCAGACAAAATCATCATCTTCCTCAAAATCTCCGGTTGTGTTCATATAAATACGGAATCCTACAGGATCGGCAAATTCTTCATTTCTATGATAACTCCATCCTAATTGATTAAGAGTTACTTCTATATCTTCAGCTTCGTGTTCCGGGTTAGGATCAGTAGCTGATACCGGGTTAGGATAGATTTCGGTTGCGAATTCCCACACCTGAACATTCTCGGCATCACCACCACGATAAGAAGTAAGATTATCTCGACCGTGAATTTCTGTATTTCTGGTGTTTCTACCGACTCCGCTTCTGGTAGGGTCATTTGTAGTTGGAACTACTTTCCAGTAGTAATTTGCCATGTAGTCCAATTCGGGGATAATATCGCTAATTGCATAGTCTACTTGATCAAGGTCATATTCAACCCACTCGAAGTCATCATCGTCACCAAATTCGCCGGTATCGTTAAAGTAAACTCTGAACCCGACAGGGTTAGTGAAAGCTCCACCTCGGTGATATGACCATTTGAGACTGTCAATTTCGACAGATATATTTTCTGCTCGGTGTTCAGGGATCGGGTCACGAGCTATATCGGGGAATGGTGACCTGAATAGAGGTTGCCATGGGAAGTATGGGTAACCTCTGTTGCTGTTGTCCGTATCTCTTTCCCAGGTAGCATCAAAGTCCCAGCCAACATAAGTATCAGCGGTGTGTGGATGAGTCATGTGACGTTCATCTCGTGGTTCACCACCTGCAGATTCTCTTTGTCCGGAAGTTCTTTCATTCCAGTAGCTGCTTTGGTATTCAGCCCTGTCTTCATTATGGGTTCCGACTAATCCGCCAACTCCATTTTGACCAACAACTCTACCTATGGAATAGCATCTTGCTACTGTGCCCCGGTTATGTCCAACTAGACCACCCACATCGCTATTGCCATTAACATTTCCGGTTGCGTAGCAGTCTTCATAGGTTCGGAAGGTGCTATTGTATCCACCAAATCCACCAACATATTGGTCACCGTCAACATTACCAACGGCAAAACTTTGTCTGATATTAGCATTAATGTCATAACCACCTAGACCACCGACATAATTACTTCCGTTAACATTTCCGGCAGCAAATGATCTTCTTACGTCGCCACCACTCTTATCGCCAAATAAGCCACCTACACGGTCTGCATTAGGTGCATTAACATCAACATAAGCATAGCTGTCGGTTATTGGTCCGGTAGAATGACCAACTAATCCGCCGATTCTTGAGCCTGAACCTTCGATGGTTCCATAAGCACCACAGTTAATGATATCTGTGGTAACAGCTCTTCCTGCCAAGGCACCACTATACGCTCCCGCTTCAATATCAACATCTTCTATGGTGATATTAATTAAAGTAGCTCCTGATGTGTAGCCGAATAATCCTTGATCGGAGGCATTAGTCTGCAGATTTAAATTACTAATAGTAAAGTCATTTCCATTAAAGCTACCTTGGAATGTAGCTTGAGAATTGCCAATCGGCACCCATTCATCAAGCTCATCTAAGTCGATATCGGCTGTTTGGATAAAATGAGACCTCATGAAATAGGTAATTCTGCTAAGTTGCAGAGCATTTGCTATTGTAAATGGATTGTCTTCTGAGCCATCGCCTTCTGCATAATCGGTAATAATAACCCTGTAAGCGCCTGATCTGTGTGATTCTTCTTGTTCACCATCTATTAAATAAACTGCGGATAGTGAAAAGAAGTAGGGATGCCATTCTTGCGCATCTTCGAAAATGTACTGTTCATTCTCAAGAAGATCTTCATTTAATCTCTCACCGTCTAAAAAGATGTTATATCCAATAGGTTCCCTTAAAGAGGGTTCATCCCAGTTTAGTGTTATTGTTTCCCTGTCGTCGTGGATATTTGCTCTTAGGTTAGAAGGTGGAAGATATAAATTTGATGGGTAGCTGTGATCCGGTGCTTCATCACCTTCATAAGCTAAATAGGGATAAGAACCGTCAGCTATTCTCCAAAGACCGTCTTCATCGAAATCCCAACCGGCAAATGTTTCCTCGCTGAGCATTTCAGCCGTATTTCTCGGTTCACCTCCATAACTGAAGACATGACCGGTTGACTCGGTATTAAAATAACTGTTGTTAACGGTACCGGCCCTGTCGTGCTCTGAGCCAATCAAACCGCCAACATCATCACCTTCGCCAATCACTCTGCCAACAGCAAAACCGCGATGAACATTAGCCGAGATCTCACTTCTACCGACTAATCCACCTACTTGATCGTTTCCGGTGACATCACCGACTGCATAAACATCGTAATAAGTTGCCGTTTGATATAGCCCGAAAAGACCACCGACTTGGTCATTACCTGTCACGTTACCGGTCGCAAAAAGTTCACCTTGTTGGTGGTTATTGTAATCATTACCTGCTAAACCGCCGACACGATTATTACCAACGACATCACCTGTCGCATAGCAGCGTCTCATGCTACCCCAGCCGTCACCGACAAATCCGCCGATACGATCACCGTTTTCTACTGTCACATTGACGTAGGCTGAACAGTCGGTAATTGTGCCGGAAGCATATCCTAATAAACCGCCAATATTAGCTCTTCCGCCTTGGGTAGATGTTAGCGAACCGCTGGCGGTACAATCGGTTACGGTAGTAGTTAAAGAGCGGCCAACTAAGGCTCCGGTATGTTGTCCACCTTCTTGGATATCAACTTCTTCTAAAGTGATATTGAGCAATGTAGCATTTTGTGTATAACCAAAAAGCCCTTGGTATTGAGCATTTCTGTCAATTGTCATTCCTGTGATGACGAATCCGTTACCGTCGTAGGTACCTTGGAAACGATTTGCATTATCACCAATAGGAGACCAACCATTGCCTTCGTTCCAGGGGGCTTCATCTAAATCGATGTTAGCTGTTTGTCTAAAGTAGTTATCTTCCCCTAAGAATTCATCTCTAATATTGTTCAAATGTGTAGCTGTAGAGACAATATAGGGGTCATCTTGTGTTCCTTGTCCACCACCGAACTGAGCAAAACATAAGGAAGCCAATGACACTATAAATAGGACTAAAATAGCCTGTGCTGCAAATCTTGTACGTTTAATCTTAAACATAACTCTCCTCTCTGTATTTAGTTTGTTAACTTCTGCTTGGTTTGTAGCGAACTTCTGATGACCCGACTTAGCTGTGAAGTCGCCCAAAAACTCTTTCCACAATTAACCAAACATTAATTATACTTCTTATTAAACTGCCGGCTTGCTAATCGCTTGCCGACTTTCTTTTGTATAGCCTCCCGATTAGCTAAGCTATACTTACTCCGTTGCACATGTCGACCGACTCTCCGTCAAGCACGATCCATGTATTGTGACGATCGGAGAGGATCAGATGAATACGTCAAGTCTTTTTTCTTTTACTGGCCGGTCTCGGCCTGCTCAAATATTTTTCTGGACAGGGTGTAATACACCAGCCGGTATCGCATTTTGCTTGACTAAAAACCCTTAGCTCAGACCTTAAGACCATATCAATAAATAAAGGAACTACTATGTTATTAGGCAAAATAGCAGAACTATTGGAAGCAGAAAACTTTGGACCTTCAAAGCACCTTGAACGTGAAGTTACCTGTGCTTTTGGCTCAGATTTGATTAGTGATATATTAATGTGTACAAAAGAACCTACAGCTCTTTTAACCGGTCTGACCAATCCGCAGGTAGTTCGACTGTCTGATATGATTGATTTACAAGCAATAATTTTCGTTAGGGGAAAAGTTCCCACACCGGAACTTATTGAGATGGCGGAAGAGCGTGAACTTCCCATGATATCAACTAAATTTACCCTTTACAAGTCAAGTGGGATATTATATAATGCCGGGCTCAGAAGCTGTAAAATCTAACAAACCTGAGTTTTGGGATATCGATCAAGACGTTGATGATAATAAGTCGTTCATTCTTAAACCACCCGAACCAGAGCTTGTAATGGACTATGAGGTAGAGGCTCGCAACTACGCTAAAGCAGGTAAAGCTTCTACCGATATAAAATTAACACTAAAAAAGCTGGGAGTTGATCCGGTAATCTTACGAAAAGCAGCTATAGCATGTTACGAGGCTGAAATAAATGTAGTTGCTCACTCGAAAGGTGGAAAAATATTCGCCTACATCTACGATGACCGAGTACTGATAAAGTTAGTAGATGACGGCCCCGGTATAAAGAATATCGACCAAGCAATGTTACCCGGTTTCTCTACTGCTGATGAATTAGCCCGGGAGATGGGTTTTGGTGCCGGTCTCGGTTTGCCAAACATTAAAAAAAACTGCGATGCTATGTATATTACTTCTTCTTTAGGATCTAACACAATCTTAGCTTTTATAATATTTTTTACACCGCCAGAGAGTTAATATGGACAATAAAAAGAAATATTTTCATTCGGTGACCTTAAGCAGAGATAAATGTGTTGGGTGCACAAGATGTGTTCGGGTATGCCCAACAGAAGCTATTCGTGTTCGAAATCAGAAAGCGATAATAGAACCGAGTAAGTGTATTGATTGTGGACAGTGTATTGATGTATGTCCGACAAATGCAATTACCATCAAACACGATTCGCTAAAAGATCTCAAAAGATACAAGTACAACTTAGCGATAATCTCTGCTTCCTATGCCGGCCAATTTAGCGAAGACATAGGTCATGAGAAAGCCTTGAGAGCTCTTTATCATATCGGATTTGATGATGTAGCTGAACAAGCAATGATAACTCATATAACTGCTGAAATCATTCGTGATTATATTAGGATACACCCTAAGATAAGACCGATTCTGTCTAGTAGTTGTCCGGCAACTGTTCGCTTAATACAGGTGCGGTTCCCTTCTTTGCTGACCAATTTGCTGCATATCGAATCTCCCATGAGTATTCTTGCTAAATATTATCGCGACAAAATAGTCAAAGAAAAGCGGATAAAACCAGAAGAAATAGGAATATTTTTGATTGTTCCCAGTGCAGCTCAGGTTACTGCTGTGCACCAACCTGAAGGAACCTATAAACATCTCCATGACGGTGCCATTGCCATCTCGGAAGTATATACGAAGGTTATGGATAATATAAAAAGGCTGGAGAAAGATGAACGAGAGATAGTCAGTTATGCAAATGGTTTAAGTTGGGCTTTGGCTGGACAGGAAGCTGAAGAGATTGCTGCCGACGACATAAAAACCTTGGCTGTTTGTGGAATTCATAATGTGATAGATATTTTGTCTAACATCGAAAGTCATCGGCTTGATCAATACGATTATATCGAGTTAAGGAACTGTCCTCAAGGATGTGTCGGTGGTAGTCTTAATGTCGAGAATCCTTTTGTGGCGGAAAACCGTATTAGGAGTATGGTGAAATCCAGCCAGAAAAAAAACATTGATGATGATTATTTCTTCAATCTCTACAGAGAAGGGTACTTTGATGTCATGCCACTTGAGCCACGATCTATTATGGAACTGGATAAAGATTTTAAAAAAGCGATTTCCAAAATGAAGAAGGTCAAAGAAATAGTAGCAGAATTACCCGGGCTCGATTGTGGTGTTTGCGGTTCACCAACCTGCAAAGCACTAGCCGAGGATATTGCTAAAGGCGAAGCAAGACTTGAAGACTGCATAATAAGAAGTAGAAGACAAAAAAAACAGGATAAAGGATAAATATATGGCTGTTTACTTAAATCAATTTATCGAAGCTATTGACGGCAAGCTTTTAACGTCAGATATCAAACTTGATCAGGTTAAAATCACAGACGGTTATGTTTCCGACCTGCTCAGTGATGTTATGGGCAGCGCCAAAGAAGATCAAGTCTGGATCACTATCATGAAACATCTGAACTCGGTAGCGGTCGCTTCTCTGGCCAACATACCATGCATTGTATTTGCTAAAGGAATTAAGCCCGATCCGAACGTCATAGAAAAAGCTATAGAAGAACAAGTAACCCTTATTAGCAGTGACTTGCCGAGTTTTCAGATAGCTGGTAAACTTTATATGTTGCTACAGAAATCGGGTTAAAGGGTTTAGGTGTAATCTCTTTTCTGTTGCATCTGCTAGTTAAGCCTTACGTTAATTGAATTAGCCACCCACGGGATATTGATTAATAATATGCTTTCTTGGTATAAAGCTGACCTTCATATTCATACGGTTTTGTCGCCCTGTGGAGGATTGGAGATGTCAGCTAAATCGGTGATGAAAGCTGTCAAAGAATCAGGTATATCTATAGTAGCAATTACTGATCACAACTCACTTTCCAACTGCTCAGCTTATGAGTATCATGCACAACAAAACGGTATTAAATTCATCTACGGTGTCGAGATACAGACCATAGAAGAAATTCATATTATTGCTCTATTCAACAAAAAAAAAGAGGCTATGAATTTCGATAAAGAGCTATATCAAGCTTTGTTGCCTGTAAATAATAAACCCGACTATTTTGGTGATCAGGTCATTATCGATGCCGATGAAAATATAGTTAAGTTTGAAGAAAGAGCATTGATCAATTCCGTTAAATGGTCGTTAGAAGAAACTGTGCAAATTCTTCGCCAGATGGACACCTTTATTTTCCCTGCCCATATAGATGCCGATACCTTTAGTATCATTGGCCAATTGGGTTTCATACCGCCTGAAATAGAATTTGATGCTTTAGGTGTGTCGGCGAAGTGTGACTTGCAAAGCTTTCTCGATAGCCACTCTTATCTGCAAGGGAAAACGTTCCTGCGTAACTCTGATGCTCACTATCTAGATCAGATAGGAAGTGGCTATACCAGATTTCTTATGCAGGAACCCACCCTATCCGAAATCGGATTTGCTTGCCAAAAAAACGGGGCCAGAAAAGCTGTCATAGAATAGTCCGTTTAGCAAGAATGACATAAGAATACAAAATATACACAAACATTGGAGGTTAAATGTTAGAGAAGAAAGAAGATGCCTTATACGAGCAGCTTAGGGCGATTGTTTCGGATATGAAGAACTTGAGAAATCCCTTGATAGAGATTCTTCATCAAGCACAAAAGTTATTCGGATATCTGCCTATGGAAGTTCAAAGGTTTGTTGCCGAAGAATTAGAAATACCTGTTAACAAGGTATACGGTGTTGTAACCTTCTATAATGCCTTCACTATGAAACCGCGAGGAAAGTATGTGATTAACGTTTGTACCGGTACTGCCTGCTACGTAAAAGGAGCTCCCCGTATAATCCAAATGCTGTCTGAGATTCTAGACGTCGAATTAGGTGAAACAACTGAGGACGGAATCTTTACTGTGACTGCTGTCCGCTGTGTAGGAGCCTGTTCTCTAGCGCCGGTCTTTATGGTTGAAGAAGAAACCTTCGGTCGAATTGAAACCAGAAAACAGTTACAAGAAATAATCAGTAATTATCGACAAAAAGTCTAATCACTATGCAAGATATCTCCCTGCATCTATTAGATATCATTGAGAATTCAGCTCAGGCAAAGGCTAAGTTGATTTCTGTCAAAATTGATGTTAGTAAGCTAAACAACACCCTGACCATCCAGGTGGAAGATGATGGCAAAGGGATGGACAAGGATACACTGCAAAATGCCCAACAACCATTCTTTACAACAAAAGCTGAAAGAAAGAAAAAAATTGGACTTGGAATCCCCCTGTTCAAGCAGAACGCTGAACAATGTGACGGAAACTTTGAGATGAAAAGCGAACCCGGTAAAGGCGCGGTCTTGAAGGCGGTTTTTGCCTATGATCATGTTGATAGAATGCCACTTGGGAATATCGCAGATACCATATCAACGTCAATCTTAGGCCATCCTGATGTTGACTATGTGATTAATTATTCTTATGTTGATGTTAATGGTAGCAAAGATTTTCATTTTGATACCAGAATGATTAGGGAAGAGATAGGTGATATACCTTTGACTTATCCGGATATTATAACTTTTATCAACAGCTCTCTTACAGAAGGTATTGCCGATGTATATGTTGAAGAATCCTGATCTGTTAGGCGTTAATGATATAAGCGAACTGAAAAAACAGTTCAGTTAAAGTTTGAAAAAAATAAGATAATATATAGGAGTTACTATGGTTGTCAAAAGGATTGATATACTGATATGCTTTGGATCCGGTTGTATAGGGGCCGGTGCAGGAGCGATTAAAGAAAAACTTTTAGAGGTTCTAAAAGAAAAAGATATAATTAATGAAGTAAATATCATAGAGACCGGCTGTATGGGTCCTTGTGATTACGGTCCGGTCATGATGGTCTATCCGGAAGGTGTTTTCTATCGCAAGGTCAGTGTAAATGATATTGAAGAGATCGTTGAAGAACACTTCATTAAGGGGCGACCGGTCAAAAGGTTGATGATAGAAGAAAAAGAAGGAATGATAGCTGAAAGCATTAAGAACATACCTTTCTACCAAAAACAGATAAAAGTAGCTCTGGAAAATTGCGGATACCTCGATCCCGAAAGTATCGAAGAATATATTGCTTTAGGCGGGTATGAAGCATTCGGTAAAATACTGACCGAAAATAACTCACAAGAAGTTATTGAAAACGTCAAAAAATCCGGACTCAGAGGTCGTGGCGGTGGTGGTTTCCCGACCTACCTCAAGTGGGAACTGACCAAAAAGAATAATCGCACGCCGAAATATTTGATTTGCAATGGAGATGAAGGAGACCCCGGTGCTTTCATGGATAGGTCATTGTTAGAAGGTGATCCTCACAGGGTCTTAGAAGGGATGATGATCGCTGCTTATGCAATAGGGGCAGAGAAAGGGTTCTTTTATATAAGAGCTGAATACCCGTTGGCAATAAAAAGAATCCTGAAAGCAATTGAACAAGCAAAAGAGATGTCGTTGTTAGGAGAGAATATCTTTGGCACCGATTTCTCTTTCGATTTAGAGGTCAGAAGTGGCGCTGGGGCGTTCGTTTGCGGTGAAGAGACCGCTCTGATTGCATCTATAGAAGGGAAACGTGGAGAACCTAATCCCAAACCACCTTATCCGTCAGACTATGGACTTTGGGGTATGCCCACCGTTGTTAATAATGTAGAAACATTAGCCAATCTACCGACAATTTTACTGAAAGGTCCCGATTGGTTCGCAAGTTTTGGCACTGAAAAAAGTAAAGGAACTAAGGTTTTCGCTCTGACTGGTGACGTCGTAAATACCGGACTTGTCGAAGTTCCGATGGGTATTAGTTTAAGAGAACTGATTTACGATGTTGGTGGTGGTCTTATCCAGGGCAAGAAACTTAAAGCTGTTCAGCTTGGCGGCCCTTCAGGTGGATGCTTAACATCTGATCATCTCGACGTAAAGATAGATTACGAATCATTAAGAGAAAAAGGCTCGATGATGGGTTCAGGTGGTGTTATCGTTATATCAGATTCAAATTGTATGGTTAATATTGCCAAGTTCTTCTTAGAATTTTCCGTCGAGGAATCCTGCGGAAAATGTGTTCCGTGCCGCGTAGGACTCAAGCAGATGCACGAAATACTGGAGAAAATAACTAATGGCGATGGCGAGGAAAAAGACCTTGAAGCGCTTCAAAGTTTAGGGGAAATGATATGTAAAATGTCACTCTGTGGCCTAGGTCAAACAGCACCTAATCCCGTACTAAGTACTATCAGGTATTTCAAGAAAGAGTACGAAGAGCATATAAAAAATCAGTGCTGTCCGACCAAAGTCTGTCTACCGCTGTTTTATTTCCTTATCGATAAAGAAACCTGTATTGGGTGCTCATTATGTGCCAAAAAATGTCCGGTTAATTGTATAACAGGTAGTAGAGAACAAAAATACTTTATCGAACAGCCTGATTGCGTGAAATGTGGCACCTGTATGGAGGTATGCCCTGTTAATGCTATCACTAAGATATCGGGAATACCATTCGAAGTTAAAGAATTGAAAGCAAAAAAGAAAAAAGAGGAAGAGCTTCTTTTTTTATAGATGAATACCAACAGAGCCTAAGACTATTGTGCCAGAAAAAACAGGTAACTTATACTTGATAGCGCTATCTCCGGCAATGAAGCAGAGGACAGATGAGACGTAACAATGATTAATAACCGGAAATTACTTTTTGCTAACAAGCCATGTCTTTATTGAGCACGGAGGTATCATGAATGTTGTCATAAACGGACGGGAATTTCCAGCTCGTCCTGGCGAGTCCGCCTTGTCTCTAGCGCAAAGGAATGGTATCTTTATCCCGGCTTTGTGCTATCATCATAAAACCGGATCACTTGCAAGATGCAGGGCCTGTTTAGTGGCTGTTGCAGGGTATGATGAATTACAGACTGCTTGCAACTTACCTGTTAAAAGCGGCATGATCATCGACACCGATTCAGAACAAGTAAAGTCATATCAGCGCCTGATAGTCGACTTACTTCTTTCTTCCGGTGAGCACGATTGTCTCTCTTGTGAGCAAAATGGTGACTGTACATTACAAGATGCAGCTTACTATCTGGGCATAGAAAAACCATCTTTTAAACTACCGATTCCTGATAGCACAGTTGATCATACCAGTGAAATGATCGTGGTTGACAGGAAAAAGTGTATTCAATGTCATCGTTGCGTTGAAGCATGCAATAATACAGTTGTTAATGAAATTATAACTATGTCGGAAAGAGGATTTCAGAGTCGCATTTCATTTGACGACGGTATGGTTATGGGAGAATCAAATTGTGTTCAATGCGGAGAATGCGTCCAGCTATGCCCTGTTGGTGCGCTAATAGATAAAAACTCTATAGGAAAAGGAAGAGCTTGGCAGCTTGAAAAAATCAATACTGTATGCCCATATTGTGGAGTTGGCTGCCAAATTGAGCTGCACGTAAACAGGAAGAGTAATTGCATAGTTAAAGTTAGCGGAATTGAAGAAGCTCCTCCTAATAAGGGTATGCTTTGTATTAAAGGTAGATATGGCCTGGACTTCGTGACAGACAAAGCTCGCCTTACAAAACCTCTTATCCGTACTGAGAATGGTGACTTCAAAGAGTCAACCTGGGAAGAAGCGGTCTCATTGATAGCTGAAAGGTTCAACCAAATTGTTAAAGATAATGGAAATGAAAGTATAGCAGGATTAGCTTCAGCTAAAGTAACTAACGAAGAAAACTATGTGTTTCAGAAATTTATCAGGAGGGAAATCGGTAACAACAATGTCGATCACTGTGCGCGGCTATGCCATTCTTCAACTGTGGCCGGTCTGGCTGCATCATTTGGTAGTGGCGCAATGACAAACGACATAAACGATATTAATAAAGCTGATGTGATATTGGTTACCGGCTCGGATACTACAGCAGCTCATCCAGTTATATCCGGAAGAATAAAAAAGGCTGTACGGGATGGTAAAACTAAACTAATAGTTATTGACCCCAAACAAATAGCATTGGCAGATTACGCTGAGATATATGCAGCACAAAGACCCGGTTCTGATGTCGCATTGATTAACTCTATAATGCAGGTGATTATTAGAAATGATCTGTATGATAAAAGGTTTGTTGATAATCGGACCGAAGGCTTTGCTGATTTAAAAACAGAAGTACTGAAAGATAAGTACAAACCAACAAACGTTGAAAAAATTACCGGCGTAACTGCGGAAAAGATAGAACGTATTGCTGAACTATTTGCTGAAGGTAAAACCGGCAGTGTCTTTTACTCAATGGGGATAACACAACACACAACCGGAACCGATAACGTAAAATCAATAGCTAATCTGCAGATGCTGTGCGGTAATATAGGTAAGCCCGGTGGAGGTGTAAATCCTCTGCGAGGTCAATCAAACGTTCAAGGTGCCTGCGACATGGGCTGCTTACCTAATGTTTATCCCGCATATCAAAAGGTCACTGATGCTAAAACTAAAGATAAATTTGAGAAATTCTGGGGTAAAAATTTGTCGGATAAAGCCGGTCTGACTGTCTTGGAAATTACCGATGGCATTCAACAGGCCAAGATCAAAGGTCTATATATTATGGGTGAAAATCCCTTTATTAGCGATCCTGACCAAAACCATACTATTCAAGCTTTGAAAAAGACAGAATTCTTAGTAGTACAAGATATATTCCTGACCGAAACTGCGGAACTCGCTGATGTCGTTCTGCCGGCGACAACTTTTGCCGAAAAAGCAGGACATTTTACTAACACCGAAAGAAGAGTTCAAAGACTTAATCCTGCTCTAAGGCCACCGGGTAATGCTAAACATGATTGGGAGATTATTCAACTTATTGCCAATGCTATGGGATCTGATTGGAATTACAGAACAGTAAGAGACATAACCACCGAGATTAATGCAGTAGCTCCTTCTTATGCAGGCATTACATGGAACAGAGTCGCTAATAATGGGATCCAATGGCCTTGTCCGACGATTGATCACCCCGGAACCGCTTACTTGCATAAAGACCGGTTTGCCCGTGGTTTAGGTTTGTTTCACGCTGTAAAGTTCAAGGAACCTGCAGAATTGCCTGATGATGGATATCCACTTATTATGACGACAGGCCGTGTGCTGGAACAATTTCACACAGGAACGATGTCCAGAAAAACTAAAGGGATCGAAAATATTGCTAAACCGATGGTTATGATCTCTGTCCAAGATGCCGAATCTATGGGTATAGTTAACAGCGAAAAAGTAAAAGTAAAAACCCGGAGAGGTGAGATCGAAACGAACGCCTTTGTCACAAAAAGAATCCAAAAAGGGGTTATCTATATTCCTTTCCACTATGCAGAAGCACCGGCAAACAGACTTACTATCAGAGCCCTAGACCCGGTTGCCAAGATCCCCGAGTTTAAAGTATGTGCCGCCAGAATCGAAAAAATATAACTGAATTAACAAACATGTAAAATTATTAGAAGGTGTTTATATGATCGGTTTTGGAACACTAAGTTACATGAATTGGAAATAATAGGTAATTAATCATAGCTTATTTTTTTTATGTTAAAATGTTTTCATTAATGTCATCAGTGTTTGGGTAAAAGATAATATTGATAAAAACAACAAGAGATATGCTCTGCTTTACGCACTTTAACGGCTAACCCTGTGTAATAGAAATGAAGATTACACAAGTAAAAAGCGAGATTTCTAACCGGCAAAACCGCTATAAAGCGCTAAGCTCTAACTCCCGAAGCAATTCCCTTTTTATTAAAGCTCTAGGGGTTATATTCTCAACTTTGAACTTCACTATGCGTCCAAATGTGTTCAGAGTATCCCTGTACTGATCCATTTAGCAAGTATATTTGTTCGCTGTTGAGTTCTTTTTTTTTCAGATTTAGGAGGGTTGAGCACACTGATTGTGCTGCAAAAAAATGACATCAAATAGCCAAATTGCTACGAAATGATGAGGTCAACCCAACTTGAACAAAAAAAGAGCGGATTGTAGAAATAGAAGTATCAGTTCAGGAATGATCCATCTACATTGCCAGAGAATGGTTGCTTCGGTGACCTTGATCAAGTTCCGGAAACATTTGATGTATTGAATTTAGTTCGGATCAATAATTTCTTTGATCCCTGGTTCGATCAGAGCTTAAAATACCTTTCATAAGAGATTTCTCGAGATCTGAATTATGAGGACAACGAAAAAAAGATTTGACATAATCGAAATGCTAATATATGAGTTCGTCAATAAATAAGGAGGTAAAATGAAACGAAGAAAATTTATTATTTTTGCCCTGCTCATTACATTGAGCCTGTTCTTGGTCACAGCTTGTACATCAGACGATGATGATGATAATGGCTCAACATCAGGTACAGATCTGTTAGACCCGGAAGATGCCCATGAGCGAGATCTTTCTTTCCACGTAATACTTACCGATATGGACTTAGAATACAATCAGGATCGAAACAGCTCGCATATTGTTATGATTACCGCTGTAAAACCGGACTATTATGAGGTTGATATCACGGTGTCGGTGAACGGTCAAGAAGTTGAAGATGTTTATGGCATGTTCCAGACTTGGATGTTCGAGTACGGTTTCAATGAGGGAGAAAATTATTTATTGGAAATAGCTACCGATCTCAAAAATTTCTCTCGCACAATCAAAGTGCCATACAGAATTACCACTGCCGATTTTCCGGAAAGTTATGATCCTTCACAATCTGCAAGTATAAGCTGGACATTAGCTGGAAATAATGAAAACCAACTGATTACTGCTAGATCTGAACATCATGGTGACGAAGATATGTATGATGAGTGGTACAAAGAATTGACGCCTAGCCAGAGAACTTATACTATTGATTCTAATGTCGTAGATGACTATGGTGACGATGGTTATTATACCTTATCCGTTATGCAAGTTAACTTTTCTATGGATGACGACATGGTAGTATTCGGAATATCGGGTCAACATAGCGAATATGGACGTGATTGGACCATTGCCGCTGAAGATGCTCTTAAATGGTTTAATCATTATATCGAGAGTAGGATTAATTAATTAAGTTGATTAAAGGTATAATTTGTTAGGCAGGGACCATCAACAGTCTCTGCCTTTTTCATTCGAGCTATATCCGGTTCCTCTACTGTGACATCCATCCAATACCTATCTCAAGCATAAGTCCAGAACATCTCCATCATATTATTTTTTTCTGATTGACATCTTGAGGCCTCACCGAAATCTGTTTTTATGAACAGCTTAATAATCAATAAAAAAACGATCGTTAAATCGTCTAACGAAGAGCAAATAACAAAGATAATTCCCGATACTGCGGGCTTATTACTATTGCGGAAGGGAAGTAGTCTACTCTATCATATCCGCACAAATAATCTATTAAAGCTCACAAAACACTTGTTTTTTGAACCTCAATCCGATCTATCTTTTCTCGGGAATGTTACTGATAAGTACAACACTATTGAACTGCGTCCGGCAAAAGATAGTTTTCAAGCATTAGTCTTGGAAAAGATTATGCTCGATGGAGAGTATCCCGAGTATTATGGATACACGAGGCTTTCGGATGACTATGTATATCTAGCGTTAAATGCGAAGCAGAAACCCTTTATCTCTATTAGGCCTGATACAATCGGAGATGACTGGTTTATCGGCCCATTTAGAGACCGTTTTTTCTTGGTCGGGGTAATCGAACTTTTCTGTAAATACCGCTCGACACCTGCCTGTAAGCCTTTTTTCAAGGAATCTACACCCAACATAGGTTCTTTATCAGAGATGGTTCACAAATCTGCCAGCTGCGGGCTTGATGCAGAAGAAGAAGGCAACTGCTTAAAATACTGTCTCGGTACAAGAGAAAAAGATTTGCAACAGGCAGTCAGCAAGTCATATCTAGATTTCGGTCAATCATTGCTTGGTGAATTGCTGGATAAGCATCAGGAGCTGTATGATAACCTTAGCTTTATTCAGTCTGATTCGATCAAAAAAGACATTAAAACAATCAAGCAATACTACCGAATGTTAAGATTCTTGACAATAACCAAGCAGATAAATTATTGCCTCAAAAATCAGGAAGCTGAATTCCATATAGAAGATGGTCTTTTAGTCAGCTATAAGAATAGTGTCCGGGAAACTGCTTTCGATTCCGCTGTATTTAATGACTACCGTAGCAATGAACGTTTAGCTATACCTAAAGAGAGTTTTCAGGAGCGTTTTACTCTATTTGAGAAACTTGAATCAGTGGATCGAGTTTACATGGAGAGACTATTCGAAACAGAATCGAAGAAGACCCAAAAATTATTTATTAAGGAGAATTTATGAGCAAGATCGAAGAACTAAAAATAGTGAAAAACCATTTTCAAGGAAAGGTTAGAGACATTTATGATCTAGGCGATCAGCTATTGATCGTCACCTCAGACAGAGTATCTGCATTCGATGTTGTATTCCCGACTTTAATACCGAATAAAGGGAAGATATTGAACCAGATTTCTACTTTTTTCTTCAACAATACAGCAGATATTGTTCCTAATCACTTAATTAGCGATAATGTTGATGACTACCCTGAGCCGTTGAAAGAGTTTAAAACGGAACTTGAGGACAGGAGCATGTTGGTCAAAAAGACCCGGGTTATCCCTTTTGAATGCATTGTTAGAGGATATATCAGTGGCTCAGCTTGGAAAGAATATACCCGTTTTGGAACAGTTGGCGAGTTAATTCAGCACGAAGGGCTCAAGGAAAGTCAACGTCTTCCCGATCCAATGTTCACACCGTCGACAAAAGCCGAGGAAGGTAATGACGAAAATATTTCTTATGAAGAAATGAAAAGTAGGCTGGACATTAAAATATCTGAATACCTCAAAGAGAAGAGTTTAGCTTTGTATAAATTCGGTCATCAATTCTTATTGGAAAGAGATCTAATATTAGCAGATACTAAGTTTGAATTCGGCACACTAGACGGTGAGATAATTATTATCGATGAGGTGCTGACTCCCGATTCTTCACGTTTCTGGGATAAGGATGAATACAAGGTCGGAACTTCCACCAAGAGTTATGACAAACAATATCTCAGAGATTATATTACCGAATCAGGTTGGGATAAGAAACCGCCTGCACCGGAATTGCCTGCCGCGGTTATAGAAAAGACATACGAAAAATATTATCAAGCCTATAAGAAAATTGTTGGCCAAGAAGCTAAGACATGGTGAAGAGGATTTTGGCAGTAGATGATGATAAAAGTATCATAAAGATGCTCCAAGACGAATTACAGTCGAGGCTGCCGGACACCGAGATTCTCGCTACTAACAGTGGATTGGCGGCCTTGAATCTGCTCTTAGGAGGATCTATTGATTTGCTGATAACTGACATAGCAATGCCCGACATGAACGGCTATGAACTATATAAAAGAGCTAAGGAAACAAACGAAGAATTACCGGTTATAATGATCACAGGTTTCGGGTATGATCCCAGTCATGCGGTAGTTAATGCTAAAAGAGACGGTCTGGAAAACGTTTTTTTCAAGCCTTTTGATATGGACAAACTGGAAAAGAAAGTTAGAGAGAGCTTAGATATCTGAAATAAGTAGACCTGAAAAATGACGATTATCAGGACAGCTATCTCTGTACTGATAATCTGAATTATACGGTAAAGGAGAAAGAAGCATTAGATCAAAAACGTTTAAGAGTCTTTACGGGAAAGCCCGCAAATTATTTTCTTATCACTGTACCGTCGGTTAATATCGGCTTCTGCTTGATTTTATACCTGCTTTATGGGTAGCAGATGATAAGGTATGCGCAGTTTGATGAATCCGACTTATAGCTGGTGTAAAATTTGAGGAAAGTCTTCTGAAAAAGCTTATGTTTTGTCAAAAAACCATCAGATCATTATTTATGATCCTAGGGGTACTATTGTTTACATCAGCTTTCTTATATAGTGATTCATTTCAAACTTATCAACTGCGTGATCTCAATATAAGACATTATCCCCGAGACGAAAAATTAGTTAAGCAGCTGGGACCGTTAATCCTGTCGGACATAGATCGTTTTCAGAAAACTATCGGATATTATCCTGATATTCAGACTCTTATTGTCATTGCACCTAATGAGGATTACTACCGTTCATTAACAGCAGAATATTCGGGCATCATCGAGTTTAGCGAAGCGTTTTACTCAGGGGCTGAACGTCGGATATATATTCGTAATCCCCGGCATTTACGTGACTACGGCCGGCTTAGGAAGATAATCCTGCATGAATATATCCACCTGTTTATAGATTCGACATTCGAGAATGTGCCTTTATGGTTTCACGAAGGTATGGCCGTATATTTTTCGGAAGGGTTATCCTTTGACCGGCAAGTCCTGTTTGCTAAGGATCACGTGTTAGGTAACACAGAACCGCTTACCGAAATGAGCCGGGGATATCCCGTTAGCCGGGCGAGATGGTTGTCTTTCTATACTAAGTCGGCACTAGCCCTCAAGTATCTATATGCTAACCATAAGGAAGGTTTTTATCTTTTTTGGGAGCTTTCCGAAACAGTTACCAATTTTGACACCGCTTTCTTACAAGCATATGGGATGACCTCTTTGATGTTTTCCCATATATTTGAAGAGCATCTGAGTGACCGGCTCAGAATTGAGATATTGCTCTCATTCACAGGGTTTATCTGGTCTCTTTTACCGTTAATACTTTTAATAGCATACCTAAAAAAAAGATTTAAGGCCCGTAAATTACGTACAGAGTGGGAAAAGGAGATGGAAAGTGATGATGGAGAGCTATTTGTTGACAAATAAATAAGGATCTTAACTATTGACTCAAGGAGATAATATGCAAGAATTTGATCGGCTGTGGCAGATAGTCAAACAGTTACGAAACCCTCACAGTGGTTGCCCATGGGACATAAAACAAACACCTAAATCATTGATACCCAATTTTATTGAAGAACTTTATGAAGTAATAGAAGCGATCGAGAACAAAGATGATCAGCACCTGAAAGAAGAATTAGGAGACCTGACTCTCCATATCCTTATGCAAGCTCGAATTGCTGAAGAGAACGGAGATTTTAAGCTCTGTGAAGTTTTCAAAACTATCAGTGAAAAACTGATCAGCAGGCATCCTCATGTCTTCAATAATGAAAGAGGAAAAACTATTGAGGCAGAACAGGTTAAAAATAATTGGGAAAAGATCAAAAACCGGCAAAAAAACAGAGATTCTATCTTAGACGGGATTCCTAAAGTTATGCCCGCTCTTATATATGCCCAAAGAATGCAGGAAAAGGCAGCTTCTGTAGGTTTTGACTGGGATAAAATGAGTGATGTTATAGCCAAAGTTGATGAAGAATTACAAGAGCTGAAAGAAGCCATCAATGCCAAGGATAAACAGGCGGTTGAAGAAGAGACCGGTGACTTGATTTTCGCGATAGTTAACTTTGCCCGAAAAAACGGACTCGATTCGGAAAGTGTGCTCAAACAGGCAGCAGATAAATTCTACACCCGCTTTAGATGGATAGAAGATCATTTTCGAGAGAAAAATCTAAATATTTATGAAACCACTTTGGAGCTGTTAGATGAACTTTGGGAAGAGTCAAAAAAAAGTTTTTAGTTCACCAAACCTACTACTAAAGATTTATTTCATCGTTGGTAGTGGAATAATAGTTCTCTTTTTTATCCTATACACCAACTCCTTACTGCAGATATTCAAAGAGGATGCTCAAGTGGTTCCTAATCTTTTCGCTCGATTCTTTAGTTTTTCGACTCAGGATAACTGGGAAAGCTTGATGACTCAGTACGTATTTGACGAGATCATTACCGGGATAGAGTATCCCATAATCCTCACCGACGAGACCAAAAAGCCTCTATATTGGCGAAACGTAGGCATCAGGGAAGAGGCCAGATATGATGAACTGGATGATAATGAACGAGATATCCTCAAAAGAAATCTCTTTGGTATGCAAAAAGACGGTAACATTATACCGCTTAGATACCAACAGGAAGGGACTAGAGTATTAAACTACGCCTTTTACGGTGAATCCACAGCCATGAAAAGGCTACGCTATATGCCTTATATTGAGGCCTTACTGGTTTTAGTCTTTGTTATCTTCGGTATTTATGCAATTTATTTTTTTAAACGAAACGAAAAAGATATTCTTTGGATCGGTATGGCTAAGGAGATGGCACACCAATTAGGTACCCCTATATCATCACTGTTAGGGTGGTTAGACGTACTTAATTCCCGCTTGGATAATTTAAGTATCGATGATGACTCAAAGCAAATGGTAGATTATATGAGTAACGATGTCCGGCAGTTAAAAAAGATAGCTCACAGATTCGGCAAGATAGGCTCAGAAATTGTTCTCGTACCGACCGATCTTCATAACTTGCTGGAGTCTTCCGTGCAATACTACAAAGAGAGATTACCTCATTTCACTAATAAAATCGATATTCTTTTCCTCAGTAAGATAGAAAATGTAGAAGTAAAAGTTGATCCCGACCTGATCAAATGGGCGGTGGAAAACCTGATTAAAAATGCTATAGATGCCATGCACCGTAGGGACGGAAACATAATCATAATTGCTTTTCAGGAGAACGGCCGGACTCATATTTCTGTTCAGGATGAAGGGAGGGGTATACCCAAGATTATGATCAGTAGAATCTTTGATCCCGGTGTCAGCAGTAAAAAAAGAGGCTGGGGCTTAGGCTTATCACTAACTAAAAGGATTATTGAAGAGTTTCATAAAGGCAAGATATTCGTCGTTAGATCGGTGGTTGGCGAAGGCACCGTATTTGAGATTGTATTACCCGAAAACCGATAAATATTTTAATCATTATACTCGGGATGATTTAACTTAGAAGGAGGTTGTTATGTACATATTGTCACCTCAAGAGATGACTAGTGTTGATAGGTACACGATAGAAGAATATCGCTTGCCGGGGAAACTGTTAATGGAGTTAGCGGGCAAAGGATGTTTTGACCTGCTCCACAGAATACTGCCGGTTAATTCCAACATAGCAGTACTTTGTGGAAAAGGGAACAATGGGGGAGACGGTTTAGTGATCGCCCGATGGTTGAATAACTACGGTTACAAGCCATTTATCTTGTTAGCCGGCGATATAAGTCGAATGTCTCCCGAAACAAAAGATAACTATGAACTGGTTAAAAAAATCGCTATCCCGATAAAAAATGTCAAGACCGGCAAAGAATGGCAAGAGACTAAAAAACTTTATTTTGATGATCATTCGGCTAAAAACCAAGTTCATAGTATCAAGTTCACCGCCTACATAGATGCTCTTTTTGGTATCGGTTTCCGGGGTAGCTTGCCGCAACCTATTGACGATATAATCAGTACAGTTAATCAACTTTCAGGGACTAAGATATCTATTGATATCAGTAGTGGTCTTAATGCATCTAACGGTCAAACCGAAAAGGCCTTCAAGGCGGATTATACTCTCGTCATGGCTGCTCAGAAATACGGACATATCCTAGGTAGAGGGAAGGATTTTTCAGGAAAAATAACTACCATTGATATAGGCGTCCCTCAACCTGTCTGGAATACATTAACCCCGAAAGTAAGAATAGCAGAAAAGGATAAGGATATTCTGCCACCCCGGTTCAATAGCTTTCACAAGGGGAATTACGGCAAGTTAGCTGTCATTGCCGGTTCTCAAGGATATACCGGTGCGGCAATATTAGCCTGTAAAGCTGCTCTTAAAGCGGGTGCCGGGCTGATATCTCTTTTTCATCCTCCGGGTCTGGAAACCGTGTTTGAAACATCGCTTACTGAAATTATGACCTATACAATCGACAATGATTTCGATTACAAATTATTGAATAGCTTTGACACAATCCTTATCGGACCGGGCATAAGGCTTTCAGAGCAGGCCTATGATATGGTTGATTACCTAACCTCTAACTGGTCCAAAAAGATTGTTCTTGATGCCGATGCATTGAATATACTAGCTGAAAAAAAACACTTGCTGGAGCGTCTTAAAGATCGAGAAGCTCTTCTCACACCTCATATCGGCGAGTTTTCCCGGCTTAGCGGATTCTCTATCAATGAAATATTATCAGATCCAGTCGGGCATGTAGACGCCTTTGTGAAGGAGCATAATTGTTCGCTTATTCTCAAAAGTTCTTATCGTCTCTATGCTGATATCCGAACTATGATTATCGATGATTCCGGTAATGATGGTCTGGCTACCGGTGGAAGCGGTGATGTTTTGGCAGGTTTGGCGGCAGGATTGTTATCTCAAGACTCATCTGTCAAAGATGCTGCAATCGCTGCCTCGCTTCTTTTGGGAACTACTGCTGATAAATGCGCGCAACTAATCGATAAAAGGGCAATAACTCCATCACTGATTATCGAATATCTATTCAAAAAGTTCTTCTGATGAGCTGTTCATTTAGGGTCCCCAGAATATTATTGGTTGTTATTTCTGTTCTGGTTATCTGCCCCTTTTATGCGTTAAATAATGACAATGATTGCGATAGCGAACTGCAAATTGTTGCTGCTGAAGCAATTAGCAAAGATGGAGAACTACACCATACATTGACAATAGTAAGCACCGGATGTGATATTATTGATCATTATCGACTATACTGTCATTATTACAACAGCGAACATGATCAAGGACTAAAAGTTTATCAACAGACAATTTCAACTTTTGATTTCAAGACCGTTATCCAATTCAGCACAAAACTACCGACAGATAACTATTTTACTATTAAGTATGAAGTTGTTTCACTGCAGTCCTCAGATAGCTCCTCACTCGTCCTCTTCTACAATGATAATGCACTGCCGGTCGTCATCAATGAGATCATGTATAGAACGACCGATAATATTCGCAAGTGGGTTGAAATCTATGTCAATAGTAGGGCTAAGTATCTGGAAAATATGTTTTTTGTAACTCAGAGAGAAGTTATTCCCTTCGACATCACAGAGTCAGATTATATACTCATAACTAATACTGCTGCTGATGCTCAAAATCTGAATGATCAATTCCAACTCGAAGACATACCTGTCTATACCGGGCTGAGCAACCTCTTGGTAGCAGGTGAAGAATTGACACTCAAAGACCCATCCGGTAATACCATCGAAAGATTCACCTATGACCCCGATTGGAGCAATGAAAGAAATGTCTCTATAGAACGAATTAATCCGCAACTGCCGGCAGTGTCCGAAAACTGGGGACCGTCAATAGCAGCAAACGGTGCTACACCGGGAACAAAAAACAGCATTTACACAGAACTTATTCCTACCAAAACAAGGCTGCAAGTTAAGCCTAATCCCTTCTCGCCTTACAGAGACGAATATACAATCATTAGCTACGAATTCCCCGAAAGATTGAATAGGGTTACCTGTCGAATTTTCGACCTGAAAGGAAGAACGGTCAGAAAACTAATTAATCAGGACATAACTGCTGCTCATGGAAGTATCATTTGGGACGGAAAATCGCAAGACGGCTCCAACCTGCCGAGCGGTGTGTATGTTATCACAATTCAAGCTGCCGGATACGATACCGACAATATCTACTCCGAAAAGACTACCGCTATCATAGGGATCTAAAACCTAAACACTAAACCCTCAACCCTAAACTCTAAACTCCCTTCCGCTGTTCATTATTCATTCTTCATTATTCATAATACCCATATTTCCCTAATATACTAATCTACTCATTCATTATACATTTTAAATTATAAATTATAAATTATTTTTTAATTGCTCCCAACCCTAAACACTAAACCCTAAACTCCCTTCCGCTGTTCATTATTCATTCTTCATAATCCCCATCTTTCCCTAATCTACTAATATACTAATATACTCATTCATTATACATTCTAAATTATTTTTTAGTTGGTCTAATCTCTCAACACTAAACCCTCAACTCTCAACACTAAACTCTTTCAC
>PWNZ01000092.1 GCA_003564135.1 Candidatus Cloacimonadota bacterium | reverse complement strand
GTGAATTATGCAGGTCTCTTAAATGAGTAACTGTTTTCTGGAGAGCCGTATGCGGGAGAACCGCACGTACGGTTCGGAGGGAGGGGCGGCCAGTAATGGAATCGCCCCTACCCCTATCATTGAGGGAATAGAAAGACTTGAGGTGAGTAATACATGGTCGAAAGACGTGGTTGTGTGATTGAAAAAGAGCAAAGGGCTAAGGGCGTAGGGTGAACAATGAATGATGAATAATGAACGGTGAACAGGGAAGAGTGGTGGGTGATTTGGTTCTTGGTTGATTATTAAGAGTTGACGAAGAGTTGCGGTGCACTTTATATTGCCATTGAAACAAGCCATCTTATAAAAGTCTTATTAACGAAATCATCGGTAAAGGGTAATAATTAATGGTACATTGACTACTAAACTGAATGTATCAAGTTCTTCCAGAGCTTGACCAAGGTCACAAGGGCATCCCTGCCCTTGTTTAAGTATTTCGTGCTCGGATACATTTATGGGTAAAGGAAAGACTTCATCCAGTTGGTACGCCGGCTTTTAAACCTGTGAAATCTTCTTTCCTATTTCACCGGGTCAGCCGGTAATTTTAATCATTCCCCTTGGGTGTCTGTCTTCATTTTTCATTCTCACAGTCATGAGTGTTTCCTAACCCGAACAAGCCGGAACCAATGTCACAAATATACAAGAGCAGGGATGCTCTGGAGACATACAAATCAAGCTCAGGGATGAGCTTGTTACATACGAGCCGGCTTCCTGTTTTTGTGTCAAAGCGAAGCTTCGCCGAACGGAGTGCGGCAACTATCTTTTTTTCGCCGAACGGAGTGCGGCAACTATCTTTTTTTCGCCGAGAAACGCAGGCAACCGAAATCTTGAGCTTGGCAATTATGTCTCCAGACCATCTTGGTCTGGTTGTCTCAAAATATTCTGCCAATAAAAGCACGAATATTATTGATAAGGTGCTAACTAATATTCCCTTAAACTTTCATGAGCGCCTTTATGTATCTCATACCAGTAATCAAAAGCGGCATCGTTGCGATCTTTATCGAATCGTTCTATCCAGAAAGCAAGGTGATCACTTTCTACCTTTTCGATTTCTTTTTTCCTTTTGAGATAATGATAAACAAAGTCTACATTTTTTTGCGACTCCCAATAGACGGAGGCATTACGACTGTGAATTCGACCTACAGTCAACATTACATTATTGACATATTCTTTACCTAGACCGTAAAGTTCTTCAACTATTTCAGGAATCATTTCTTCAGCCCAGAGCCTATGAAACCGGCAGAACCCCATATTGTCTATCATGATCTCTTTTTTGAACCGTTCTGCATTTGCTTTACCCAGTTCACGTGGTGGAATGAATTCACTATTATACCACATATAGTATTTACCCATGATAGCCATTGGTGAAAGAACTCCCGGCACCCAATACTGATTAGGAACGACCCAACCTTTTCGGGCGAAAGCATTATAGAGGAAACAATCCAGCACTTTCTTTCCTTTGTTTCTTGCCAGATGACGTGCATATTTTCTTGCTCCTTCCGCAAGATCTATACAGTTTTTATCAGCAACGATATTATCCATAAGTTTGATAACGATAGCTGCATTATGAGCTGAATCTTGCCGGAGATCGAAATTATCGGGGCTGAATTTCGGTTTTTTTTCAATGCCCACGTCGGCAGGCTTGATGTAGTCTTTGTCCAGACAATCCATCAGGAATGCCGTAAATCCACCCACTGAGATAGCATCGAACCCGAGCATATCTGCATGATGTGTGACTTTTTCTGCTGCCCTCTGATCGAATATTCCGCACAAGGGGCCTAGTGCCTGATATGGTTCATAGTCTTTTTTAAATTTTCCGTTCATCTTTTTGCAAACGGCTGCACAAGGCTCTCCGCAGTTGTTTTGTTGTTTATTGGCAATAGTCTCTTCGTTAAATTCTTTAAGATAATGATCTAAGATAAACCGCTGGTGGACGTCTTTTCTCTTCTCTTCGCTCCAATATATCGAGTTATAGTTAAAGGCTAAAAGGCAACCGTCCACGGCCGCATAGTTGACACCGAAAGTTCCGCCGGTATTGAATTTGGGATCATAACGGTATTTTGTAGTAGCTTCGATATCTTTGGCAGCTAATTTTTTCTGGTATTTATTCTTGAACCATTCATCGGCAACTTTCCGGTCTCTGAAGTCTTCTTCGATAAAAGTTCCGCCAAATATTATCGCTGCAATATTATGATCTTGCAACAGCTTACTTCCAAAGCCACCTCTACCGCACCAGGTATCTACGTAAGTCATCTTACCTTTTTTGATATGAGATGATGCTATAGCGCCGAAATCTGTCTTTTGGGAAGCTTTCCCCACGGCTAAAACACGCGGGTCATTCTCGTATTTGATTTTATATTTATCATAAACATAATCCATCAATGAATACACACCTTTACGCCCCTCACTCCATATAGAATCTAAAGGAAGTTCTTCAATTTCAATCATTATTTCTTCCTGATGCGGACGGTTCAGGTATAACACAGACGGCACTTTTGCCTTCCCGATAATTGACAACATATTTATTCCTAAATCATTAAAAACAAGACCTGCACCACCCATAGAAGAAACATAAAAGCCACCCCAAGAAGGCGAAAAACCATTGATAATAAGCCGGTTAGAGCCGGGGAATATTGAACCTGCAAGCAAACCGGTTCCTATATTTAAGCCGTTGTATTTCTTTGATAAGTATAATCCCATATCTACCGGACCGAAGAAATCTCCTATTTTATAACGTTTTATCCGGCAAAAGGAGTTGCTGGCGTCTATTAACATAGTTTTTAAAATATCCATTATCACCTCCATGAATGAAATTGATATTAACCGGCTATCATCAACCGGTATCTATTGTTTAAGTATCTGTTCCGTCTTCACTTTAAAAACAAATGCTTTACCTGTTCGAATCGGTCAATACAGTAATCAGGTTCTTCAGCCATAAGCTTTTCGCGAGAATGAGAACCGGTAGTTATCGCTATACTTATTGCACCTAAGTGTCTTGCTGTTTGAATATCGAGAACAGTATCACCTATAACGTAGAGTTTGTCATAGTTTTTTTTAGTTGTTTCTTTTACTTTTTCGAAAGCTTTTTCAGCGATATCGAACCGTCTTAGTCCGTCTTCACCATATCCGCCGGTCAAAAAGCATTCCCATAGTCCGATTTTTTTCAACTTATATTCAGCTCCTAGGGACAATTCTCCGGTTATTAATGCCATAGTGATATCTTCTTTTTTTAATTCCTTTACAAATGGTACGGCATCGGCATTTTCTCTCCAGACATCGGTATTACTAAACTTATCCAGCTGTTTCACATATAAAGAAAGAAAGTCCTGCCATAGTTTTTCGCCAAACTCAAGATCAGCCTTCCCTAAGACTTCCATAAAAACATCCTTATCTGAGCGGGCTGAAGTATCTACACCTTCCATAATATTTTCCGTACTCAAGAGCGTGTTAACTGCATTAGAAAAAGGAATATCCGTTCTTTCATCTCTCTTTATTAAGGTTCCGTTGATATCGAAAAATATAAGTGTACTCATTAGAAACTCCTTTTTTTATTATATTGCTTGCGTTAACTTGTCCTGAAACAACCTATAGATGTCAATCATATTATCCTACTTATCAATTTCCACAACCCCAAATCTCACATCCACTTTCCGGGTGCACGGCTAGACATATCATATACCTACCACTCCCTTACAATCGCAAAAGCGGGAACAAAATCACTCCCATTCCCTGCTTGGCAATTTATCGACGGCAGCCAAGCTACTAACATTTTATTCATTCCACCGGGTGTCCTGAGTGTTTGCTGATAACTAACTTCATTTATCATAATATCCAAAATACAAACCGATCATTATTGGCAAGCAAAAAAGCAATCCCGTATCCGGTAAAGGCTGCTCCGGTTGAATAGTTTATATGTATCATACTTCCAATTCTTCGAACAGTTCGGCAGTATTCCGTCTTAATATGCCGATACCTGCAAGAGCGGCACCTAAGCTTGTAGCAAACAATCCTGGGATAAACCCGACAAAATAAGCTGATGTCGTAACTTTACTCCTGATAACATCCGACATCATCATCCCTACATCCGGCAAAGCAGAACTGACATCAATCCCGACCTCCTGCATCAGATAAGATGGGATGAGACCTAAAACCGTCCCGATAACTGTGCCGGCTAATCCGATAAGAGCTGCTTCATAAATCATAGCAAAGTATAGATGCAGCTTGCTCTCCCCTATTGCCATCCTGACACCTATCTCACCATACCTTCTGATACCGTTCATCAGCCCTGCATTCCATAAGACAATCGACATAATCATTATAAATCCGGCAATAAAAAAGGAACTCATGTAATTGGTATAGTTGAAGAATCCCCGCAAATTCTCCTGATCCAGAAGCGACAGCATAAAAGGTGAAAACTCATCGTCATTATCCGAATATTTCTGGTTAAAATCTGCTGCCATGTTATCAACTTTTTGGTCATCAAACTCAGGAAGAAAACCGAGCAATTCACTTGTAGCATCATCCATGTCGAGAAACCTCCTGACGCCTCCGATATCAGCTATCAGTGCTCTCCTGTCCATAACGGTAACGCCAAACCTCACAGTACCTACCACCATGAAATTACCGAAGGTCATATTCCCTTCCATTGTGTCGCTTATCAATGTCACTGTGTCACCAAGCGAAATACTCAAGCTGTTTGCCAGTTCATCGCTGATAAGAATCTCATCTTCAGAACTGACTGCTCTGCCTCTGACAAGTGAGTCATTAGGCTGCAAGAGATCATGTTCGATACTATCGTCCGGTATAAGGTCTATAGCCATCCCGCTGAAATATGTCTGCTCTTTTGTCTCTCCATGTTTGTCGGGCACATCTATCAAGCCTCCGAAATGAATCCTTTCCGCCCATTGAATCTGAGGATATTGCTTATTCATTTCAGTTAAGAGGTCGTTTACGCCAATCAAGGCCAGGTCGTTAGGCCGCTGTTCGATAAGATCGGCATAAGCTCCGGTTACAATTTTTACATGTCCGGTCTGAAAATCGGCATTGGTATTAACTAAGTCCTCAGTAAATCCTTTCAGATAAGTGTACATAAAGATGGTTACTATGACGCCTATCGAGGTTGTAATAATGGGGAAAAGGCTTCTTGACTTATCTCTGAGCAGCCCTTTGAGAATAAATTTTATCATATTAGCTCCCTAAAATCGTGTTTAACTGGCGAAAACACTCATTGAATAGACAATCGAGAGAATGATTAAAAATCTGCTTCGGATCGATTTTATCACCGTAATCAATAACATCTGCGCAATCTGGGAAATCTCGTTTTTTTATTTCAATGGGGTGCGCAAAATTTTAAACATATTAAACATATCCTTTTTTATCAAGACCATTTACCTCTGAGCGCATCGGTAGGCTTCAATCTGGCTATACGCCTTGCCGGTAAATAACTGACAATAACCACTATTATAACACTTAAAATGATAGTCGAAAATATACTGCTGAATCTATAATCGGGATAGATTGTATCGGTAATACCCGGAATACCGAAACTGTCCATATCCATACCTTCAGGCAGAGGGAAGCCGTTTCTTGCCGTCCAGATAAGAATTGGAGTCCCATAAACCGCACCCAGCAATAATGCAAATAAAGCATACAATCCACCTTCAAAAGTAAACAGCCCGATAAGCTGATGTCTGGTCATACCGAGTGACATCAGTGTTCCCATCTCTTTCCGTCTTCTGAACAGTGCCAGTATTTGGGTATCAAATATCGAAATTAACGCCAAAAGCAGAAATATGATATAGAAAACGTAATATTCAATGTCTGCCATCGCTATCAAGCTTCGCAAATCTTCCGTGAGATCGTATTGAGTTTTTAATATCCAGTCATCCGCTATTCTTCCCATCACCGACTGGCCGTCAAATTCTGTCGATAAGACCATTATCGTTGCTGCATTATCTGTTTGCAGCATCTTCTGCAGGTCGCTTAACGGCATCCATATTTGTCCGCTATCTACTGATTGATTCTCCAGACTCATTACCGCTGCAACTTCGAACTCCTTAGCATCCAAAGCGCCTCGCCGGTCTCTCCAGCGAATCATAAAGCGGTCTCCTTCGGAAAGGCTTGTGCTGCGGGACATCCTTGAGCCGATCATTACAGGAACGACTCCTAAGTCTGCTGCCATTTTTTCTGTCGGCAGTTCCAGGATAGTCTGTTCCGGTTTTATTCCTCTTAATGTTACATTGTGCATCCTCCCCGCTGGATAAGCAATAGCCGGATAGATCAGCATAGCAGTAGCTTTCTCCCTGTTCTGGATATCAAGCAGGATTTCGCATAGAGGAGCAAAAGTCTCTTCTAAGCTTGTCGGGTCGTAAGGGTCATATTCCTTATGCTGGATGTAACCGCCTCCAATCTCTTCAGCTATCATCGCATCAAAAGCCCTCGAACTAAAGGAAACGAAGATACCTTGCAGCCAGATAATTGCTACGAAAGCGATTGACAGCACCAGAATGTTCAGCCACGTTCTCAGGCCGGCCCCAAAAAAGTTTTTCAGTGCTAATTTAAGCATCATTATTCAGCTGCTCGGTATCCGAAGCGACTTTACCGTCTAAAAGATTAATTTTGCGTCTCAAATACCTGATAACCTTCTCATCATGAGTAGAAAAAATAAAACTGGTATTCATCTCTTTATTCATCTTTACCATCAACTGCAATATGTTATGCGAGTTATCAACATCCAGGTTAGCTGTAGGTTCATCTGCCAAAAGAATAGCCGGCTTCTTGACCATAGCTCTGGCAATAGCCACCCTTTGACATTGACCGCCGGAAAGCTTAGCAGGCTTGGATTTGACCTTATCTGTCAAACCGACCATTTCTAATACTTCCATCACAAGATCAGACCTTTTCTTTGCCGGATACTTGAGCAGGATAAGAGGGAACTCGACGTTTTCAAAAACAGTATAGTGCGGAAGCAGATTATAGGTTTGAAAAATAAAACCGATATGTTCCGAACGCATATCAGCCGCTTGTCTCGATGAAAGTATCCTGATATCGTTACCTAAAACAGCAACTTCACCTTCCGATTGATTATCTAATGTCCCTACGATATTCAGCAAAGTCGTCTTTCCTGAACCGCTCGGCCCGACCAATCCGGCAAACTCACCCTTTCCGAATTGGAGATTGATATCCTCTAACGCAGTGAACTTCCCTGTACCGACAGGATAGTGTTTGGTCATATTTCTAATCTCGATAACGTTTTGCATTTTATCTCTCCTTCATCTTCTCAAAGCCGCACGTGAAAAGACACGGTCGGGGATGTCAGCGTCAAACTCTATGTCTTCAACAACCACTTCTGTGCCGTCACCTCTCTTGAGTACATCATTGAACAAAGCACGCTTAGGATACCATCTCCCCTGTTCTTGACCGACCTCCTTTACTTCTAAGGTTTTCAGCAATGTCCCTCCGCTTCCATACCATTCCTCTTTCAGCGGGAAAAAGCGCTCTTTATCCACCCATAGCCTCCGTGATTGATAGGTTACATCATCTGATTTTGCAGTAAGATGCAATATCCGGCAGTCTCTTTCAGACACTACTTCTTCACCTTCCAGTTCCGGCTTATAAATATTGCTCAGAACCGGGTCTTCCATAAAATCTTCGTAAGACAGGTCTGAGCCCATCACCGGCTCTCTGAGCATATGTCCTGATATTTGGATAGTTCTATCGGTAGAAGGTGAGTATATCCATAACTCATCCTCGATCTTCAGCATCTTAGTTCCTGCTTCTCTGGGAGGAGAGAGATATTCGGAAAACGATTCGTCTGTTCCTCTGACCCATGATTTAGAGCGGACGGTTCGTGATGATCTTCTGCCGTGAATAGTCATTGATATAGTAGCTATTCTCGAATCGGCGGTTATGTTCTCATCTACGTGTCCGAGTATCTCGGAAGCAGACGGCTCTTGGGTTATGGCTGAAATAGACCAAATCGCTATCACAGCGGCCGCCACAGCTTTCAAGAAAAGCAAACCGGTTATTCTGTAATTTCCTTTCCATATAAGCCGGTTCTGTAACTTCATCTTCCAACTCCTCTATGTTGTTGAGTGTTTTTCACAGTCTGCATGAATATCAGTTCGCCAATCCACACGATTTATAGATTATACTGTATTATCAGGACTGCCCCTTCCCCTGAATAGATGCCCGGTTGTTCTGCCGAAAACGTGAACAGGCCTAAGTTCAGCAACAGATAATCATACATCCGCTGCCAGGTAACTAAGGCAGACAGTTTGTCGCTGATGTGACTATAATAGGCAGAACTGTTCATGCTGTCAATTAAATTAAAAGAATAGGCCGCTGTCAAG
>PWNZ01000063.1 GCA_003564135.1 Candidatus Cloacimonadota bacterium | reverse complement strand
ATGGAAGCTTAGAGTAAAAACCAACATCCATGACCAAGTTCTGACAATAGATTTATCAGAAAGCTACCAAGAACGAGCCGAAAGCCTCTACTTAATATGTGATCATACAGACCAATTATATGATTTAACTACCGAACCGGTAACCTTCCAGCTCGAAGATAACCTTTATCATTATTGGACGATGTATTGGGGAAACTTAATCCCGAAGATATCGGTATCTGCAAAACCCGAAAAATTCTATCAAGCAGAAGAGGAGATAAGATTCGAGTGGGATACAGACTATAGTCAATTGGTAGAGTCTTTCAAGCTTTATCTTATTAGCGAGTCGGATAGTCTGCTTGTTGCCGAAGAGCTTGACGGAGAATTATCTAACTATGATTGGGTTGTTCCGGACAGCTTGATGATATATGATTTGAGATTTATCATCAGAGGCTATCTTCTTGACGACTCATATATAGAAGCAAAATCGCCATATTTGGTAGGGGTTTTACCTGCCGGATATGATTTCAGTCTGTCACCTGGCTGGCATCTGATATCCAATCCCTTTACCCGGCCGAACATAGACTTGAGAGAGGTCTTAGGTGAAAATGCCATAATTAGTTCTCCACATTATACAACACCTGATAGCGTTGTTGTATTTAAACATGGTCAAGGATATTGGGTTTATACTGAAGAAGAGCTGAACTATAGTCTAAGCGGTTCTGTAAAGAAAGAAGAAATAACTATTGATTTAAGCAGGGGATGGAACCTAATAGCTAATGCTATGCTGCAGGATATCAACAGAAAAAACCTCCAGTTTGTCACAACATCAGATTTAGGACAGCAGGCTTATAGCTATCGCCAAGCTTTAAATGCTAATTTGATAGCTAAAGGCTTGTTCGGGTATGAAGACAGCAGGTACACGGTCTCTGATACACTTCAAATCGGTCGGTCTTATTGGATACATAGTTTCCGCGAAAATTTAGCGGTGAGGTTCACTCCTTTCTATAACGGCCAACCTGTCCAGGATCAGTCACCGGAATGGGAAACTACTGTCCGCATTAGCCAAGGAGATTACATCATAGACGAAGTAAAACTAGGATCCCCGGTACATGACGGGAATTTACTAAAACCGCCTGACAGACCAGGCCAGAGGCTTGCTTTTAACTTGATTGATAATAACCACCGGATGCACTCAGTATATAAAAGAGATATCGAAAAAGGAAGTAACGATGAATATCGTGATTGGCCATTCTCCCTTGAATTAGATTCGTTAGTTCAACCTCTGCAAATCCGTGTTATAGAAGATAGTTTACCGGAAAAATATAACTTGGTGTTGTTTGTCGATCCTGGAATTGTAGCCCCTCTGTCAACTGATGAGCCAATTCTTTTAACACCTAACCGTGAGAATATAACCGGGATAATAAGGGTCACATTTAGCGAGCACCCCAGCTCTGCGGAAGAGCAACATCTTCAACCCATGCTCTACTCTAACTATCCTAACCCATTTGTAGGCAGTAAGCCAGGGAAAAGATCAGGTGGCACCAGTATCAGATTTTTCATGAATAAACGAGAAACGGCAAAAGTCGATATCTTTAATATCCGTGGTCAAAAAGTGAGAACTCTAATTGATACTGAACTAGATCAGGGAGAACACGCTGTTCATTGGAATGCTAGAGACAATTATGGTGCCTCAAAACCTTCCGGGATTTATTTCTATCGTCTGCAAATTGCTGGTAAAACAATTTCAACTAACAAGATGATACTCATAAAATAAAGGACTCTTGTATGTTGGGACAACATTAAAAAAGTATAAGAGAGAAGATAGGTGCTGTTTAATTAGCTTATCTTCTCTTTGTTCCTTGCAATTCAGGAGCAAGGTTAAAATATGGGAGGGTTTTGTGCTGTGAACATGTTAACCAGAGAATCTTCAGCAGTGGTAAGCACAATAAAGGTTTCATATTTTAGAGAGAAAAATCAATAAGTCCATTGCACTAGTCGGGAACAGGGTGATTGGGGTTGTTTAGAATGATTCGCTTATAAAGTATATACTCTTTTATCTAGGCATGTACCCCCTCTCATGAGATTCAATCTCATTTATTTCTTGACAAATATAGCGTTTGATATTTAATTGTTAGCGGAGATTGAGATGATAATGAAAAACATGAAACCAGATACATACAATGCAGATAGGCTGCTGTCTGATTCGGGATTTAAGTCAGTATTTCAAGCTGACAAATATCGATCAATCCAGAAACAAATACTATCCGAGCAACTACAGCCTGATAGTCACGAGCGTTATGTAGCCTCAGGAAAAGATTTTACCAAGCGATTACTCCTTATGATTGCCAAGGCAGCAGCCTTTATATTAAGTTATCTCTCTCTTTTGATAATGAGTATCAGTAAACTTAATAAGTCAAAGTTCAAGGAATACTATGAAACCCCATAATAACCATACCTTCGGCCAGAAAGTTCAACATGTCAAATCACCTAATAGTAAGGGCATCATAAAGCATCTAGTATCTAAATTTGAGAAGATCTCTCTCAACCATCGCTTGTTATTTAGCCTCTATTCATTTCCCTATTTCGGAGTATTGAGACGTGAGATAAATTTAGCGAGGATAACCTCAGATGATGTCGTGCTGAATATCGGCTGTGGAGCGATGCCTTTTACGGCTTTGTATGTCTCGAAAATAACCGGTGCCCAGGTTATTGCTATCGATAATGATCCTCAAGTTATTTGCCAAGCAAAGCAAACGGTGAGCTATTGGAACATGGCTGACCGAATCACGATCATGTTTGCTGATGGCAAAGACGTTGAGGGGATATTTTTCACCAAAGCCATAGTCGCTCTCCAAGCTTTACCTAAGCGTGAAATCTTGAAAAATCTAACTGAGTCAAATGTTTCCGGAGCTACGCTTCTTTTCAGGCAGCCAAGAAATTGGTGCAAGAATCAATATGATGACTTACCTGAATCATCCAGCGATGGTTTTGTTAGGCATCTTATGCCGACGTTCTCAAAGACGCTTATGTTTGCGGTCGATAAATCTCATAAACATGAGGAAGCTCTATTTGAAGATATTCCCTTAATTGCAGATCAGCATAATAACAGGTCAGCATAGTCGCTTAATTAGCTAAAGAAAGTGCGCATGGGAAAAATTAAGATTAAGCCTTTGTTCTGCCAATGCCTGACCAGTGTATCGACAATTGAAACCGTTTCGACAAAAGCTCCGGTGATCGGCGGCTGCTATAGCAAGTTGTTTTATTATAGTATGATAGAAAAAGAGATTGAAACTGCGGGGCTGAAGTCCGGTATGTGCATAGCAAATATCGGCTGTGGACCATTCCCTATATCCGCTATACAACTGGCCAAAAAAGGCTATTTTGTTGACTGCTTTGATATCAACAAGAAAGCAATTCGTAGAGCACAAGTGTACGTTGATAAAATCGGTTTGAGGGACAAAATAAAAATATTTCATGCCCAAAATGAAAAGCCATTCTACAATAGATATGACGCTATTTTTATCTCGCTACACATTGTTGGGAAAATTGACCTATTGAAAAATATACTTGATAACTTAGACACTGGTAAAATAGTTGTCTATAGGAATCCAGCCGGTTGGCTTAAGAGGTATTATGAAGTTTATTACCCCGAAGTAGCCGAACTTAACCATTGTGTCAAAATCAGACAGCCTCTTCTCAAAGAGAGTGTGGTTTTGTGGCGATAGTGAGTTATACTAAAAAGATAGGACTAAAAGGAGACTGTATTGATGAATTATAAAAAGACCTATAACAGACCGATAAATAAAGCAAGGGCTCAGGGTAAAGAATTCTCACTCTCTGAACTTAAAGATGGGGAATTGGCTGTTATCGTAAGTGTTCCTAATCATTCTTTATTCGCTCCCTTAGGCATAAGAGAGCTGAAAACTATTTTTGTTGAGTCAAAGCACCCTTTTTCAGGGCCGCTGCTGATCAATGTTGATGGCCGACAAATAGCCGTCAGTAGACACCTTGCACGCGACATACGCGTCAAGAATTGCTTGGAAGAATGCGGTTAAAGCGGTAATTTTAACCTTGACCATATACCTCGTCGAGATCTTGTTGCCAAATTACTTTACCTCAGTCTAAGGTAAGATCGGAAATAAACGAGATCAAGGAACGATATTTGATGAATAAACGAGTGTTGCTTATCGGTATGCCTAACGTTGGCAAAAGCGTAATATTCAATAAACTAACCGGAATCAACACCGGTATAGCAAACTATGCAGGGACTACTGTCGAATACACAAAAGGGAAAATGCGTTCTGCCGAGATTACAATCATCGATGCACCCGGAACGTATACTTTAGATGCGACCAATGAAGCCGAAAAAGTCGCTATAGAATTATTAGAAAGTAAACCGGATGCAGTAGTCTGTGTCCTTGACGCCAACTGCTTAGAGAGCAGTGTCCATCTGATGCTGCAGGTGATAGAAAGAAAGCTTCCGGTGATTGGAGTTCTTAATCGGGTTGATATAATTGATTCTTCATTGTGCCCGAATATAAAACCGGAAAAAAGAAACCGATATAGAAAAAGGTGCAGGAAGGGGAAGCGTAGAGATACTGAAAACAGCAATTTCCGACATCATCAAGCTTGCATCTATGACCATATCGACGAAAATAACCTTATCGCTTCGCCTCCGATCAAAGCAGCAAAAATTGATCTTGATGTATTGAGAGAAGAGTTAGGAACCGGAATTATTCCGATGATCGCTACCAAAGGGATAGGAATGAATGAGCTTAGTAGCTCTATAAAAAAAATACTAACCGGTAGAAATCATTCTATAAGCTTGAATACAAGATGCGCGAATGCCAGTTGGGATGAAGCCGAACGCATAACCCAAAAAGCTTTGCATAAAATTGGTAAAGAATCAAAAAAAACCAAACTAGAGGATTTAATTGTAAAGCCTTTTCCGGGAATATTTATAGCAATGTTAGCCTTGATTGTTACCTTTGGAATAGTGATCGGACTAGGTATGTCGGCCAGAAGGTTTATACTACTACCTTTCTTTCGTGATTTAGTTTTTCCTCTGATTATTTCCGGAGTGGAACTATTTTTCAGCGAAGGCTTTATGAGGAATGTTCTCATAGGTGAATACGGCTTCTTGATAAAAGGCATTGAATGGCCTATAACTCTTGTTCTTCCCTATGTAGTATCTTTTTACCTCGCACTAAGCTTGCTGGAAGATAGTGGTTATTTGCCACGTTTAGGCATACTTTTAGACGGAATCCTCAACAAAATAGGCCTGTCGGGAGCAAATATAATCCCCCTGATCTTAGGATATGGATGCACAATACCTGCGATAGCTTCGACCAGAGCCATGAACTCAAGAAAAGAACGTCTCATAGTTGTCTCTATGGTTACTCTTTCCGTTCCCTGTGTCTCCCAGACGGGAGTATTTATTACATTATTAGCCGAGAGATCTGTGTTTATTGTTTTAGGGCTTTTTCTGTTATCTTTCACAGCTGCTGCCATTGCCGGCTATGTCAGTAACTTAGTTCTTAAAGGTTCACGGAGGCCCATCACATTGGTAGAGGTACCTGTCCTGCTACCTCCTGATTTAAGCATATTAGGGAAAAAAATATGGGTCAGAATAAAAAGTTTTCTTACCGGCGGGGCCGTTTTAATGTTTTATGCTATTTTTTTTACGGCAATTCTTTATGAAGCAGGGGTATTTGAGGTTGTTGGAAGACTGTTAGCCCCGATAGTAGAGAACTGGCTGAGACTTCCTCGGGAAGCATCAGTACCTCTTATCCTCGGTGTGATTCGTAGGGAGCTAACGGTTCTCCCCTTGATGGATATGGATTTAACTTCGCTGCAATTATTCGTGGGCTCGGTGGTTGGCTTGTTTTATGTTCCATGTATTGCAGTATTAGTGATGATTATGAAAGAGTTTGGCTTGAAAATTGCCGTGTTAATCTTTGTTATTACTATGAGTTCTGCATTCTTGATAGGAGGTGTTATAGCTGCTTTGGGTGGACTTATTTTTTAAATAATTAGCAGGTGTTGATTACTGAAATAACGATTATGCGCCGTTAATGTAGGGGTATGTGGCTTTCTAGGGCAAAGTCTGAGAGTTAGATGAAATATTTCTTGACACCTCAGATAACTATTTGTAGGTAGTTTTGTTAGCAATATACTAGCGGAGGTTACCGATGAGTAAATGGGTCGGTTTATTTCTCGTCTTGATGGTTTCTACGCTTTCAGCTATAGAGATCAACATTAAGTTTGATGATGGCAACCAGATAACCTATACTTTGCCTGAGATAGAGCAGATAAAGTTTAGTCCTACAGCGGACAGCAGTCTGTTATTCTGCATATATTTTGACCATTCCGACAGTTTATGCGTAAATCTTGAAGCTATCAAAGAGATCACTTTCAGCGAGATTGAAGATGTATCGATCGAGGATGCAGCAAAGCTATCTACTTTATTGTCCATTAGTTCATTAAAGAATTATCCCAATCCTTTTAATCCAACGACCACTATAGTATTCAATACAGCCATACAGGGCAAGGTTAAAGTAGAGATATTTAACAGCAGGGGGCAGCTTGTCTCGGTTCTTATGAATAAACAATTGTCTGTCGGCGATCATTCATTGATTTGGAATGGTACGGATGATAGAGGCCGGGAAGTGGCTAGCGGAGTCTATTTTTACCGTGTGTCTGTTAATGAGGATGCTGAGACAGCAAAAATGTTATACCTAAGGTAGCATTTTATAGGAGCTTTGATATGAGACGAATAATAATTATTTCCTTACTTTTCCTTGTAGTCATTTCGTTATTGGCGGATAAAATGATCATAAATAAAACTGACGGCTCGACAATAGACATCGATATAGCTGATATCGATAGTATTGTTTTTGAGAAGACACCTAAGCCACCTCAGATTCCCGATGATATGATTTATGTGAAAGGGGGTAGTTTTACTATGGGAGACACCAGAGACGAGGGCTTTTTGCGCGAGCTTCCTATCCATGAAGTAACTTTATCATCATTCTATATTGCTAAGTATCCGGTCACTCAAGCAGAATGGGATTCAATAATGGTCGATTGGCAACATCATCATTCAGACAATCCGGATAACCCTGCTGATACTGTTTGTTGGTACTCTGCGTTGGTCTACTGTAATAAAAGGAGCATTGAAGAAGGGTTGACTCCTGTTTATACAATAAACGGATCAAGGAATCCTGACGATTGGGGACCTATACCATTAATAAGCAGTCCGGTGTGGAACATGGTTACCTGTGATTGGTATGCAATAGGGTATCGTATGTTATCCGAATCAGAATGGGAGTATGCGGCTCGCGGAGCAACCAATGATCCCGACTATCTCTTTGCTGGAAGTGATAATGTTCGCCAAGTAGCCTGGTATAGTTATAATTCACATGATGGTGAAGAGCGTACCAGCCAGCCTGTGGGTAAGAAAGCAGCAAATGCTTTGGGCATATACGATATGTCGGGCAACGTTTGGGAATGGTGTTGGGACTTGCATTCCGAATATACGGAAGAGCCTAAAATAAATCCTGTAGGACCGTCATTTGGATTTTATAGGATATTTCGCGGTGGCAGTTATATCTCCAGTGCTGGAGATTGTCGGGTTGCCAACCGAAGCTTCAATCATCCTCATGTGACTGCTTCTTTTCACGGTTTAAGAGTCGGTCTTACCGCTCCTTGATATTTTTCATCTCTATTAGTTATCTTTGTTAACCAGCGTTAAAGAGTATAGGCGGTTGACTGGTAAATTTTGTTTCAAAAAAGCCGGTCACAGGGGTCACCTGACAAAATATCGTCTAAGCTATCATGCAACCGGCATTATTATTATCGTAATGTTTGACGATTATTCGCCTATCTTATTTCCATAGATATCATAATTTTCAACGTCGTAACCTCTGTCATTGAAAATGTCATGATCTATTGCTCTTACCGGTCTTCTTCTCCTGCCTCTTTGGCCGCTTCTACCGTTGGAAGTTGCAACTATGTGATAAAATACTTGCCTATCTTCACCAATAGCTTCGCTGAACTCATTCTCTTCGACAGCAGCAACATGTTCACCCCAATCTTCGGTATAAGGATCATCGGAAGAGAAAACTAAATAGGTGTCGGCATCTTCTACAGCTTCCCAACTGATGTATACTGATTCCGCACCGTCAATAACTCTGATTTCTGCTACTGGCTCCGGAGTATCTAAAATATCAGGTGGTATAACTTCTTCAAAATGCAAAGCAGGATAGCCATCGTTATGGGTCGCTTGTGTATCATGTTGCCAAATTTCTTCAAAGTCCCATATGACATAAGTATTAGCGGTATCATAGGGATAAACCATCTGCCTTGTCATACGGCCTTCACCATTAGCTGATTCTTCTTGCCCGGTTGTT
>PWNZ01000141.1 GCA_003564135.1 Candidatus Cloacimonadota bacterium | reverse complement strand
GCAAAAATAGTATCAGTGTTCGGCAAGTTGACCAGGTTTTTCGGACCGAATGAACTTGCCCATAGTAAAATCTTAAAGACGAGTTGACGGCGAAATCGACTTATTTCTACGGAGTCATAATCTGAAAGGAGGATATAGAATGTACACTATAAGGATGGTAGTCTAAATCTCGTCCTCAGAGTATATCCCACCTTGAAATCACTTATTTTTCACCCTTTAATCCCGTAGACATATCTATCCGACTACGGGGTTAAAGGGTGAACCAGCACTAAATCCTCTCTATCTGCGTATAGTTAACTTTTACGACTTATAGCTCTTGTCTATCTATATTATATTACATATAGTCGTCGCTAATACTATTTATCTATATACTTATTAAAATATATTTATTTTATATCACATATAACTTATATTTAATTATTAGACATTATAACTTCATGCACAATGTAGACTGGTTATTGTTATTTATTCCGTTGTTGATTTATTAGTGACACTAATAAATGTAGAGCTAGCACAGATTAAAAATGAAAGATCACAAATTAGTACCTTATCAATAATATTGACTGCGTCGATCTCATAAACTCCGGTTCATGAATTGCCTCTGCGAAATATTATGCAATAATACCCGCGCCGAAGCTAACTGTAGCGTAGTGAAGCTCATCGAACTCGACAGCAACACAGTCAGCTTTATTAATAAGGGGCTAAATTGTCCCCTTTTGGGTGATTAGCCAGTGATCTTCTATATTTTTCCAGATAATATATTTTTGTTCTTTTTGGTGATCATTTTTTTGCATTATGGTCATGATCGTATTCTCTCTGAAGATGATGCTCATTTCTTCGACCTTATGGAGATAAAGGTCATTTTTGTCGTGCTTATTTTCGAGGTGTTTTATCCAGCGGATGTAGTCCATATTAAGTTCTGGAGCGTAGAATGAAGAGTGATAGAAGTGGACAATTTCTTGAGTCTGATCATCTTTTAGAGCCAGGTTATAGTTATTTATCCTCTCATCGAAGGCCTTCTTAAGTTTCATCAGTTGGTCGAGCTTAATCCATTTAATCTTATCGACTATTATAACCGGTGTTAATTCTGGCTTTAGATATTCGGCTAACAGAGGGAATTCGCTATTTTTCATCCTGATACATCCTTCCGAATCAAAGTCGATAAAATCTATCCTATCGGTTCCGTGGATCCAAATGCCGCTGCCGGTTCTTTTTTTAGCTTTTTCCAGGGGGTTGGGATAGTTTAGAACGTAAGCTCCGGGTCCGAATTTCTCATGTAAAGTGTGGCCGGGTTTAAACTCGGTTATTTCATAGAGACCAACCGGTGTTCTTAGGTCCCATTCACTTTTTTTTGCGCCTTTCTGCTTACCCGAAGCGATCTCAAACTCTTTGACGATCTCGAATTCATATGGTTCTTTCTCGAACTTCATCACATATCCGGTCTGAGAGTCTAACTCGGCCAGATAAAGATAGCCGCAATCTCGATACAGCAGATTAACAAAGGATTTAGGCACCATTATTTCTTCGGTATTTTGCCCCATTTCGGTTCCACCTCCAAGGGTTTCGCTAAAGGAGTTAGCAAAAAAACCGGCTGTCATAGACAACAGTAATACACATCTGATTATGATCCCATGTTTTTTACTATTCATCCGTAACTGCCGGTTAATTTATGAGGATAATGAGGCTTACGTATTTACTTATTTAATCAGCATCATTTTGCGGTTGATTATTTCTTCGCCTGCTTGTAAGCGGTAGAAATATACACCTGAGCCAACTTGACTGCTATTGTTGTTAACTCCATTCCATAGTACGGAATGATGACCTTTTTGCAACGGTTCGTGAACCAGGGTTTTTACTAATTGCCCCCTGATATTATAGACCTCTAATTTTGTATGAACATCATTTCCGACGGCAAAATTTATCCTTGTTGTAGGGTTAAAAGGATTAGGATAATTTTGATTGAGTGTAGTAACAATCGGTATATCTTGATCTTGCACACTCAAGGACTCATCCTCACCGTAGAAGCCTGTTCTTTGAATATTAGCACGATACGTTGTCCAGGGTAGTTTATGACCGTGAGCTAATTTATAGTCAATTACCGTTATACCCGTTGAAGTCGCAAAAATGATTTCTAAGTCTCCATCATTATCAATATCTGCAATAGTGGCTGGCGATATAGCTGATCGATTAATCGGAAAAGGCAACGCATCAATGTATTGACCTTTCTTGTCGAATCCATATACAACTCCACTAGCTGAATGACAGATAAGGTTGACATACCCGTCACCATTAATATCAGCAGCTAAAGGAGGATGTAAGAAGGAACGGCCGGTGTTGTAAGGAAATCCCTCCAAGCTTTCGCCATGACGATTAACTATATCAACATATCCCCCATTAGTGACATAGGCGAACTCTAAAGAGTGGCTATTATTAAAATCAGCAGCTATAATTTCCATAGTTACTCTACCAGGGGATTCTTTGGCAAACAGGATGTCGCCTTTAGCAGAGATAAGGAAAATCTTGTGACGAGTAGCGGTCACAATATCATAATTGGGAAGAACAATCGGCGAAGCTATAATCTGATCGCCCAAATCAAGGGGGAATCCTTCAGCCTCAGTGCCATCCAGTCTGATAACTTGCAGCATGCCATCTAAGGTGCCGGCAATGATCTCTTTGTAACCATCACCGGTGATATCGGCAACGGCTAGATCAGCAACTGCGGTTTGCGACAGCATAATCGGGAAACCGTGCATAGCATTTCCCTCATTATCCAATACATGCAGTTTGTCATCGATATCAAGGGCTATTATCTGTTTTTTGCCATCTTTATTCAGATCTGCTACAACAGGAGTTAAGACGACTTGTGAACAATCATCATAGCTGAATAGTGTGTCGCCACTTGTTGTATACGCAGTAATTTTATTTCTCCGGCTGCTAACTATTATCTCAAGCTCACCGTCACCCGTTAAATCGTCAAAAGCGGTACTTTGCCATATAGCTTCCCGGTTAGTTACAGGTTCTTTATATTTTGTTGTGTCACTATTAATAAAATAGATATTAGCTTGAATATCTGGTGCAATAATCTGTTTATGACCATCATTATTAAAGTCGTATGCGATCGGGTTGGCTTCGATAGGTTTTTCTTTTCTGATTGGCCAGTGTTTTTGCTCTAAGGTAACATTCATTGGCAGCTGATATATTTTTGAGAAAACAGCGTTGCCTTCACCAATTGCCTCTAATTTCAGTTGCAAGTCATAGGTCTTGTAAGGAACATTTTCGCTCAATTTAATAACGAAAGGTTCATTGTAATTATTCACCGAATCACTGGTCGGTATATCTCCGAACATAGTGCTGTCATGAATTACTTCGATATAATCGCTATCGACAGAAAGAGTTCCTGTAGCCTGATCGGCGTTTGCCCAGTTTTCTGAATTAGCTACTTCCACGTAGAGATGAATGGTCTCTCCAGGATTAACAACCCCATCACCATCACCTTCAACATCATCAAAAACGTAATCTACAGGCTCGATATAAGGAAATGTTCCTAAGGGATTCTTTGCTTCAATAGAAGGATCGCCAAAGAGAACTAATTGATAATATATCCATCGCATTACGGAGTATGATCTTGCTTGATTAACCAGAACTTCCTTGGAATAGTTCATGGTGTGTCCTAGTTCTCTGATATCTTCATCGTATAGCCCCTCGAAAAAGGTGATATCAAATTGCTGTGAAGGTCCATTGGTGGTTCCCCTTCTATACCACCCGTATCTGGTGTTTCCTATAAAGGCAAAGAGTCCGCCTCTGGCAGTTGTCAGGTTTTGCCCTACTGCGCCGGCTTCTTCGCTGGTTGCATTATCAAACGCGGCCGGATAGCAACCTTGAGTATAGGCAAAGCCAAATTCCGTATTCCTTAGTGATGATATCCTTGAGTTACTTAGTCCAAACACCCTGAAATGATTAGCATGACCGATATGGTTTATTATCCCTAAACCCTCATGAAAAACATCAACTACCGCTTGAGGGCTAAAAGTCCCATCTCTTTCATAAAGTCTGTCCAGCCGGTAATCATCGGGAACGATGGGTACTATTTCATCTTTATAATCTCCGCCCCACGTAGGAGTGTTGTCGAGATTTTCACCAAACATATAAACTATATCATTGCTGTAGGTATTATGGTCAACATATCGATATGTCTTTTCAAAAAACCTGTAAAACTGATTGTCGGTATGAGCAGGTATTCTTCCTATAGCAATTTCGGCATACCAGTCAACATCATCATCCGGTTCACCATATATCCCGTTACCGTTGGCATCCCAACAGCCGTCAAGGTTACTGTAATATATATCGGAGGGCATATTATAGTCAACATAGTTACCAACAGTTCCATACATCCCTCTAATTGGTATTATATTATCGTCACCACCTAAGATTACATATTCTAATGGAGTATCGGCAGTGCTGTAGGCTTTATATGCGTCCCGAATAAAATTCCTGATCATGTCTGGCTCGTCAACACCATCATAATTTTCATAGATTTCCTCAACAGTAAAGAAACCGGTTGTTATTTCATTTTCATGCTTCCAGTCGATATAATCTTCGAAGACCTCTTGCTGATCTTTTCCGGAGATTATTATCATTTGAAATGGATTAGCGGGATCAGGCAGTATCGGATCATGTCTATACATTTGCTTTTGGTAACGGTAGGCTACTTGAGGATTTATAACTAAATTGGCTAATTCTTGTCTGACATCGGAATTAGCTATTAGAAACAGGTTTTGCTTGTTAGCTGTTTCTATATCATATTCGGTATTAACGCTCAGGGTAAATTCAGATGCCCATTTCAGGCTGTTGGTCACAGGATTATACCTATAGGGATATACCTTTATGGATACTATATCGTATCCTTTCTTTCGGGACACGCCTAACACTTCAAAATCTTGGTAAGGATAGTAAGAATTATTTTCATATATTTTTCGATTCGGGGAAGTATTGCGGGTTGCCCGCTGATCAATCTCGGATATGGGTATAGGTTCTTGTGCATGCTGAATGTTTTGCACAGTCATTGATTGGTCTCTGGTGATTTGGAGATTAACATCACCCACAACATGTCCTTGAGGCAGCAAGATTTGCAAGCTTTTGTAGGCAACCATAGGTTCGCCGGGATTCATAAGCTTATGCATATTGTTTGAGAAATACTCATTTCTTATAATTGGAGTTTCCGTAGTTACTTTGAACACCATCTCACTAGCAAAGATGGTAGTTAACAGCAGCATTAGAACGGCTATTATATATAGTTTCTTCATTTAGTTCTCCTCGTTGATCTCTTTTTATACTCTATTTATAACTTATATGTTTATTCTGGTCAAAGCAAGCAATGATTGTTCCTAAGAGGTTTACTTCGAGCCGGCATTGACAGTATTTATCGAATTTCTGCATATTTTATCTCTATGACGATCATTCAACTACAATCAGAGTCTCTAAAAAGTCTATCCAGTTTGTTTTATCAGGGAAATTCAGTCCGCCATATAGCTCTTTGCTTCCTTGGAAAGAGTCTTTGTCAGTCGGAAACCATACTGAAGCAGTACCTGTGTTGTCAGGAAGGTTAATGGTTTTTTGTCCGATAAAGGTTTTCTCCAAACTAATTAGTAGATTATCTATATGATAGACTAGTTTTTCTCCCGGATCATTGAAAGTATCTCTTAGGTGAGTTAGAAACTCTTTGATATCTACTTCCGTCTTACCAATATGAAATCCATAGCAAGCCTCCCTTGCTTGATCAGCATTTTCTTTACGCTGATTAGCAAGGTAGTTTGTCACAAATACTTTCAGATTATTTAGCAAATCAGGATACTGCGATGATTTCATAACTGAGCCGCTGATGCGCCTTTCAAAATCCCTAGGGTTTTGGCTTCCTCCCGGCAGATGCGAATCAACAAACAGTTCCAACGATCGCAGGGCTATATGAGCTATCGTTTGGTTGCTATTCCATGATTCGAGAATTTCACCGTAGGGGAACCCTTCATAAGGAATTAAGGTTTGTGAACCAAGAACATAATCAGTCCTGTGATATATTTCGGCCAAGACCTCTAAGGTATGCATCAGGCAAGCATCTACTATAAGCAGATTCATCTTCTCCTTGAACATCTCAAAAGCTTTCTTAAAATCACCCGAGGCTATACTAATGTGTGTCTCGTCGGGACATATAGCTCTACTATTAAGATCTGTATTCCTAGTCCATCCATCTCCGTGTGACCAGATGATGAGCGAATAGTAACGGGCCGGATACTTGCTAATACCCCAGTTAACAAAATCGACGAGATTCAGATAGTCTCCACTGTCTATGTCTCCCAGATACTCGATGATCGGTGAATTTATTCGATTTAAGTTGCTGTGAGAAATTTTATATCTGCGCGCTTGGGAGTCCGGAAATTTCCCTTCTATTTGGCGGGGATCAAGCTGTACGATAACGTTTATATCATTATCGATATGAGCCTGCTGCATCTCGACAATATCTTGATAAGCCTGATCGGCAAGATTACTGTCAGCAGCCATATAGACCAATATGGTCCAGTTATCTTGGTCGTCTTTAGCACAAGATACTGTAATCAAGAGAACGGTTATCATACAGATAACCTTAACAATAGTCAGAGCGTTAAAAAATAACAGTAACTCTGACTTGTATGGTACTATCGGATCTTGATTTTTCAGATTGAAAACCCTCTTTCGAATAAAACGCTATAGAGTTTATATCCCTGCACCAGTTACCGACTGATGCAAACAGGAGGTCATTTAAACGACAACCGATGCAGGAATTGATATAGGGTTAATATGGCTTGGGTTGTTCTTGTCCTTTAAGTATTCTAACTGCTCCTGCACTTAGGGCTTCCATTTCATTTTCGCCGGGAAGAACATGAACAGAAGCAATAAACTTAACTCTTTTGGTTATCCCATCGGTGATAGGTTTCCCATAGGCCAATCCACCTGTCAGGAAAATTGCTTGTACATCACCTTCCAGAACTGCTGCACACGCAGCTATTTCTTTGGCTATTTGATAGCACATAGCGTCTCTTAGCAATTTAGCATGTCCATCACCATTCTCTATTCTTTTGTTCACTTCGATACCGTCGTCTGTTTTAAGATAAGCCATCCATCCCGCATTTTTTGCCAGATAGGTAGCTAATTCTTTCTTAGTATATTTTCCGGAATATGCTAAATCTAACAGATCGCCAATCGGTAAAGCACCGGCACGCTGCGGAGAAAATGGTCCCATCCCCAACAAGGCATTATTAACATCGATGACTTTACCCTTCTTAATAGCTACTATGGAAATACCTCCGCCCATGTGAGCAGCTATCATATTGGTTTCTTCAAACTTCACCCCTAACTCTTTGACGAGTTTTCGAGCGGTATATCTGATATTCAGAGCATGGAAAAGAGATTTCCTTTCTATCTCGGGGATGCCGGATATCCTGGCTATGTCTTCAAACTCATCAACTGTTACCGGATCTACTATGAAGGCAGGTATATCTAATTTCGCTGCAATAGAATTAGATATAAAGGCTCCCAAGTTAGAAGCGTGTATTCGGCCCCACCTGCTGGGATCTTTCAAATCGGCTAACATTTTTTCATTAACTGTATAGGTTCCACCATGAAGAGGTCTTACTAAACCACCTCTTCCTACAACAGCTTTTAATGATTCCGGCGCTACATTATTTTCTTGCAACGCCTCTAAAACCAAGTTTTTCCTAAAATCATACTGGTCTAATAGACCGCCTAATTTGTCCAAATCTTGAGGATTATGCCTAAGTGTCTTGCTGAACAACTCCTTATCGTCGTCAAAAACGGCTATCTTAGTAGATGTCGAACCGGGATTAATGGCCAGAACTCTGTATTCCATATACTTCCTCCATTTCTAATTAGTTTTCTTTTGAACATTTAACTGAGAGTGGTGTCAATCGGTCAACATTTTTCTCAGAATATCGATGCTTTTTTGAAAAAGCAGTTGACATAATGACAGCTTCCAATCAACTGTTAAGTAGATATTTTTTAATAAGGTGGTAGTAATGGACATTGAGAGAGAGTTAGCTATTTTAATCCGCAGTAATCGGGACCGGCTTTCTGAAGCGGTTATTAATGATATGTTTAGTAAAAGCCCCAAACTAAAAGACAAATACGAGCAACTCTTTGAAAGACTAGTATCGGATGTTAAATTTCATTATGACTATATCGCCGAAGCAATAGATTGTTCCTCCGAGACACTAGTCAAAGAGTATGTGCGATGGTTGTTAGTCTTTTTCAGGGATATTAATGTGCCCCAAAGAGAAATTAGCTTCACCTTCAAGTTGATGCAGAAAGAGCTCCATAAACAGATTACTGACGAGAAAAAAAACCTTGCAGATAGGTACTTCGGTATAATACTGGCCGAAATGGAAAAAAATGATTACCAAACTACTTCCTACCTGGAAGGAGACTATCCGTTGAAGGATCTGACGAAAAAATATTTCCAGCTGTTATTACTCCATAAAAGACGCGAAGCTATAGATTTGTTGAAAAATGCTTTAGACTCGGGTACGAGCATCAAGGATATTTACCTGCAAGTGTTCCAAAAAACACAATGGGAAATCGGCAGAAGGTGGCAAACAAAACAACTAACAGTCGCCGAGGAGCATACTTTCACGGCAGCCACTCAGATGATCATTTCCCAATTATACCCCTACCTGTTCTACAGTGATGAATTTAAGGGCAAGATTATTGCTGCTTGTGTAGGTAGCGAACTCCATGAAGTCGGAATCAGAATGGTTGCCGACTTTTTAGAGATGGATGGCTGGAATACTATCTATTTAGGCGCCAATTCGCCTACTAAAACTATTTATGAAGCTGTACATAAAGAAAAACCGGATGTATTGGCCTTATCAACCACTATCATACCCCATCTGAGGCAGGTGAGAGAAATTATAAATTTGATAAAGCAAGATCATCGGCTGAATTATGTTAAAATAGTAGTTGGTGGATACCCTTTCAACCTTGAAAAAAGCCTGTGGAAGCAAGTCAAAGCTGATGGATTTGCTGAAAACGCCGAAAAGGCTGTCGACGAAGTTAATCGGCTTACCGGATAAATCATGCTTATTCCCACTCTATTGATAATAGTAGGCTACTAATCACGACAACAAAGAGGAACTTATAAAGTTATGGACAAATCTAACAACCATTTTTTTGCACTGATAATTGACAACGAGGGGAATATTATTACAAAAATAGTGTGTCCGCCAATATTTTGTGATACTCAGCCACCAAAATTTAATATCAAAGACTTCTTTAATAAAAGATATTATAATGACCTAGATAGTTTTCTTAGTGATATCTATCACAGTAGTAAACCAATTATCAAAACTATGATAATAGACTATTTAGAAACAGAAAAGGAGATTAATCTCATAGGTGCAAACATTAATGACGGGTTCTTGATTATTGGTAATGAATCGACTGAGTGCGTTGATTACAGGGTCTTTGAAGAGATGATGATGATAAACAACGAACAGGCTAACCACATCAGGAAAGTGACACAAAATAATCATCATCTCAAAAAATGCATAAAACCGGATCAAGAGAAACTATATGAGCAGTTCACTAAAACAAACAATGAGTTAGTCAACGCTCAAAGACAACTCACTAAAAAAAATGCTGAACTGGAAAGAGCTCTTAACCAGATAGATTTGCTGAGCAGAATGATACCTATCTGCTCTAACTGCAAAAAAATCCGTGACGATAGTGGCTTCTGGGAACAATTAGAATCCTACTTATCCAGACACTCAAAAATGGTTTTCTCTCATGGTATTTGCCCGGAGTGTATGGAAAAATTGTACCCAGAATTCGTAAAAAAAATAAAGAAACAATCAACTGACGATAAAACCCCTTAATCCGGTTCAAATATATTTCGTTGCCCAGTGAAGTAGGAAAACAGGTATATTTTTATCGTATAACAGACCTGTTTTCTAACTTCACCGGTCGATGCCGTTCAGAAAAGAGAGTCTATAATCAGGCAGCATTCTTGATTTTATTTGAGAAACTATAATTATCTGGGAAAGGGTGAATAATTAATGGTGCATAGAGGGGCTAAGAACTAAGGGCTAAGGGCTTGGGGTTTTGGGTTTAACTCCAGTGACGCAGAAAAGACTTCACGGGGTAAAAAAGTTTAACGTCCGGAAAATTCAGAGCAGGATAGCCATGTCAAATCGTTTTTTTTTATTTCACATCACAGTGATGCCCTTGGCACATTGAGGGAATAGAAATACTCGAGGGGCATAGTAAGTTCTCTACAGTGGTGCACTTTATTTTGCCGAATATGGAACACTTATCATTGCCATCTACAAGCAGCTTTCTGAGTAGCATTGAGAGAACAGAAAAACTTAATAGGCCATAATACGTACTCAACAGTGGTGTGGTGAGTACCCTCACATTAGTGGTTTGCGGTGGAGAAGGGGTTTGTTATTAAGTAAACAGGTTTTAACCTTCTGCTCTTAGCTCTTAGCTCTTAGCCCTTAGCCCTTAGCCCTCTGCCCTCCCTTCAGAGTTCTATCTCATTTTTTCCAGAGCCAAAAAGCGTTAGCCAGCCACTCAAATCACGATACTTACTAACTTTCCTTTGACCAATACTACTTTCTTAACGTTCTTACCTTCAATATATCTGCCGACATTTTCAGCTTCGAGTGCCTGTTTTTTAATCTCTTCATCGGGCGTATCAGCAGGCACGGTTATCCGGCCTCTAACCTTACCCTTTATTTGTATCACATAATTTATGGTATCTTTTTGTATATGTTTTTCACAATATTCAGGGAATCCTGCCTCGTGAACCATGCTTTCATTACCACACATCTCCCATAACTCTTCAGCCAAATGAGGAGCGAAGAAATAAAGAATTCTTGGGATGACAACGCACGCTTCGCTGAACACCGCTTTTTCATTTTCGCTTAGAGATGCCGGTTCTTTCAGGGCGGTGACATTGTTCAGATGCTCCATTATAGCGGCTATGGCGGTATTAAACTGCATCCTTTCTTCGATATCTTCTTTCACCTTCTTGATGGTAAAGTGAGTTGAGTACCGGAGGTCTTTTAAGGTATTATCAGGCACTTCGGAGGCTTTTGGGGCATACTGTTTAATAATATCTGCATTGCTGTCAACCAGCCGCCAGAGACGGTTCAAGAAACGAAATGCGCCCATAATCCCTTCATCATTCCAATCCACATCCTTATCAGGAGGTGATGCAAACAGCATAAAAACGCGGCAGGTATCTGCTCCGAAACGGTCTATCATATAGAGAGGTTCTACCACGTTCCCTTTAGATTTAGACATCTTAGCACCGTCTTTGATAACCATTCCTTGAGTTAAAAGCCGGGCAAAAGGTTCGTCCGAACTCAGCAGTCCTATATCACGCAGCACTTTATGGAAGAACCGGGCATACATCAGATGCATGCAGGCGTGTTCTATACCACCGATATACTGATCTACGGGGAGCCAATAGTCGGCCTTCTGTTTAGAAAAAGGTTCTTCTCTGTTATGGGTATCAATGAAACGTGCATAATACCAGGAGCTGTCAACAAATGTATCCATCGTATCGGTCTCTCTTTTTGCATCGCCACCGCAGGAAGGACATTGAACATTGAGCCATTCTTTAGCGAGTGTAAGAGGATTCTGTCGTGTCTTACCTACTTCTACCTCGAACGGTAGTTCTACCGGCAAATCTTCATCCGGAACTAAAACCGTTCCGCATTTATCGCATTTTATTATCGGTATGGGTGTACCCCAGTATCTTTGTCTGGAGACACCCCAGTCTCTCAGCTTATAAGTAACGGCAGCTTCACCGGTTTTTTCCTGTTCCATCCGGTCGGTAATAGCTTTTTTGGATGCTTCGCTGTTCATACCGTCAAACTGCTTTGAATTAACGAGGATACCTTCATCAACATAAGCTTCCTGCATAGTCCGGATATCCAAATCTTTTTCTATATTTTGGATGACTATCCTCATTGGCAAGTCATATTTACGGGCAAAAGCAAAGTCCCTATGATCATGAGCCGGAACTGCCATAACCGCTCCCGTTCCATAATCCATCAGGACATAATTGGTTATCCAGATGGGAATCTTCTCCTTATTCACCGGATTGATGCAATAATGGCCGCTGAAGACTCCTTCTTTAGGCGAGTCTTCGGAAGTTCTTTCTATCCTGTCGGTATTGATAGTCTTCTCGCAAAACTCTTTTATGTTGAAATAACCGGGCTTATCTTTATCTTTTTCTAACCACTTTACTACCAGCGGATGCTCGGGAGGAAGCGCCATGTATGTGCAGCCGAAGATAGTGTCGGGACGTGTAGTAAAAACCTTGATAACCTGATCGGTATCCGGTACGGGGAAGTGTATCTTCGTTCCTACACTTTTCCCGATCCAGTTGGTCTGCATAGTCTTAACTCTTTCAGGCCAGTCTATGACTTTCGAAAAGTCTAACAGCTCTTCGGCATAATCGGTGATTTTCAGAAACCACTGTTCCATCTCTTTTTGAACGACCTGTTTATCACATCTCCAGCAGCTTCCATCTTCTACCTGTTCATTAGCTAAGACGGTTTGACATTCTTCGCACCAATTCAAATATGCTTTCTTTCTAACTACCAAACCTTTATCATAGAATCGTTTAAAAAGCCACTGATTCCAACGATAATAATCCGGTCGGGAAGTGCTGAGTTCTTTGCTCCAATCAAAACCAAAACCGACCCTGTCGAACTGGCCGCGCATTATTTTTATATTATCCTCAGTTGCTGTCTGAGGGTGAGTATTGTTAACTATGGCAAAGTTCTCCGCCGGTAAACCGAACGAATCATACCCCATCGGCTGAAAGACATTAAAACCTTTCATCAGATAATAGCGGGTTAAGGCGTCAGCTATCGAGTAGTTAGACACATGTCCCATGTGTAAAGCACCGGAAGAATAAGGAAACATCGAGAGTACATAATACTTCTTTTTGTCCTTATCGGTCTTCGCTTGAAAAAGCTTCTCTTCCGACCATTTTGTTTGCCATTTACGTTCAATTTTCTCAAAAGGGTATTCCATCTTACCTCCAAATCTGATTCAATACATCTTTTTCAGAGCTTTATCAAGGTCAACCGTTTTTTTCCAGACAATCAGATTTTCACTAATCGATTCGTCGTCGTGTTATTCCCTCGGCAGTATATGAGTTGTGGTTCGAGCGGTACACTAACGATCATACTCTCTTCATTTGCCGTTTGTATTTATGAACGATTTCTATTTACAACGCCTCGGTTCTACTAATAAATTGCTTGACTTGATGCTTATTCTAAAAAGATAGTTCCTTCTGTCCTTTTCCTGACGAAATGGGGATCGGATGTACTACCTATCGCTTAAAATTTCATAGATGTAAAGCGCTTTTGGACAAATCAACAGATATCGGAGTAATCATAATGGACCAAGACAGAATCAGAAACTTCTGTATTATTGCACATATAGATCATGGAAAATCAACTTTAGCAGATCGGCTCCTTGAAGAGACGGGTATGATTGACAGAAAGATGGGAGCTCTGCAAGTTTTAGACAGTATGGACCTGGAAAAGGAACGGGGAATAACTATCAAATCACACGCTGTACGAATGGATTGGGAATATAATGGAGAAAAACATGTATTAAACTTGATAGATACTCCCGGACATGTCGATTTTTCGTATGAAGTATCCCGCAGTTTAGCTTCTTGTGAAGGTGCCTTATTATTAGTAGACGCTTCGCAGGGAATAGAAGCACAGACCATGAGCAACCTGTACTTGGCTATGGAAAATAATTTGGAGATTATACCTGTAATAAACAAGATTGATATCCAAAATGCCGACATTGAAACGGTTGAAGCCGATTTAATGGACATTTTGGGAACCGACAGTAGTCATATCTATAAAATAAGTGCGAAAATGGGCTTAGGAATTGATGATTTACTGAAAGGAATAGTAGATGTTTTACCATGTCCCTGCGGTAAGCCAAAATCCCCTCCCAAAGGTCTAATTTTTGACTCACAATATGATAAATACAGGGGAGTGGTTATTTTTGTTCGTGTTTATGACGGCAGCTTTTCTAAAGGCGATAGAATAAGCATTATGTCCACCGGCAAAGAATATGAGATTGAAGAATTAGGCTTCCTGCAAATTGTTAAGGTAAAATGTTCGCTGCTAAACACTGGTGAAGTAGGCTATATTATAGCTAATATTAAAGAGGTTGCCGATGCTCGAGTTGGTGACACTGTCACCTTATCTTCTAATCCCTGCGAGAAAGCTCTTCCCGGCTATCAGGAACCTAAACCGATGGTTTACAGCGGTATCTTCCCGATTAACAATGACGATTATGAAAACCTGCGAGACAGTCTGGCAAAATATAAACTCAACGATGCTTCTCTTGTCTATGAGCCGGAAAACTCGTTAGCACTTGGCTTTGGCTTTCGCTGCGGGTTTTTAGGTATGCTCCACTTAGAAATTGTTAAAGAAAGACTTTTAAGAGAATATGGAGTACCTATCATTTCGACTACACCTAGTGTGAAATTTTTAGTGAACCTCATCAAAGGTGAGCAGTTGGTCATCTATAACCCTGCGCAAATGCCCGATCCGGTTAACATTGATTATATAGAAGAGCCTATTATGAAAACAGAGATTATTGTGCCTGAAGAGTTTATTGGTAATGTCATGAAACTGGTCTTAGATAGGCGCGGTATTCAGAAAAACATTCAGTATATTGACCCAAAAAGAGTTGAACTAACCTACGAAATGCCATTAATAGAGATAATCTTTGATTTCTATGACAAGCTTAAGTCTGTTAGCAGGGGCTATGCATCACTGGACTATAGCTTTCTCGAATTTCGCAGATCAGATATCGTCAAAGTTGACATCCTGATTAACGGCGAGAAAGTGGATGCTATGTCCTTTATCGGTCATGCAACTAAAGCTTATAGTTGGAGTAAAAGCATCACTGAAACGCTAACAGATGTTATCCCTAAACACCTGTTTAAAATAGCGATTCAAGCATCAATAGGCTCTAAAATTATAGCCAGAAGCACAATAACTGCTATGAGAAAAAATGTTACTGCTAAATGCTACGGTGGCGATGTTACCCGCAAAAGAAAGCTGCTCGAAAAACAAAAAGAAGGTAAAAGAAGGATGAAAGACATCGGTTCGGTAGCTGTCCCTCAAGAGGCTTTTTTGGCAGTTTTGAAAGCTGATAAGTCTTGATTTTCGGATGTTTGAATCACCCTTATTGAACAGACTTAGAAAAGAGTACCATTTTTTTTATTGACAAGCTGATACGGAGACTTTAATTGGCCTGTCGATCTCGAATGGTGTCATTTATTCGTGTTGATAGTCCTATTACAGTCACCTTCAGAAGAGGCTATTTAATCGGCAAATAAGAAATTTTATATCTTAGGAGGATAATAAAGATGAAAAAAATTAGTCTAATATGCATCTTAACCTTATCCATTGTGCTATACAGTGGATTAGTTTTTGCACAATCAAAGCAGATTTTCCAAGAAGTATGGGATGTCTGCGGAGAAAGCTACCCCGATAACGACCAGGATGGTGATGGAGTCATATCATTCAGGGCATGGATCGAAACACGACCTGACATAGTATTAACTGATCAATCTCCCGGCTCCAGAGTCGGTATGGAAGGTGAGTCTTTTGTTGTTCAGGTTAACGTTGGAAACTTCCAAGCCGACCCACCTTGGGCACAGGGAGAAACCTTACACATAGAAGTCCATCGAGAAGCCTCAGGCCATTTTGCGCACAATACCGCAGAACTCACCTTTGGCTCAACTGCAATGTTTCTAAGGAGACTCGAAGGCCAAGAGGACACTTCCATTACTCTTAGAAATCTACCGGTAGCATTGTTTGATTCAAATATGGTTGATGATGACAATGAACACATTTTCCCGATTAACACAACCGCCAGCCTGCTGGAGGGATTTGATCCCGATGAAGATGCAGTTTATCGGGCTAATGACTGGGGTCAACCTAATAGATATTGGCAAATTGAATTTTCTACACTTGGTGCAACCGAAATAACGTTTGAGTCCCAATTGAGAAGACAATATGAAACTGACATATTTGATGACCCGACCGTCGCTGGGCCTCGGTTTATGACCACTTATTATAGTACTGACGGAGAAGAATGGACACCCTACGGAAACCCTGAGGAGATGGGTGACGATCAGTGGTGGCAACTGCCTAACAGTGACAACTGGGTTAATATTTCCTTTGAGCTACCGGAAAACCTCGAGAATCAAGAAACTGTTTACATCAGATGGCATCATCTAAATGACTGGCCAGGTGTGATTGATAACGGATGGGGTGAGATTAAAAATGTTGCAGTTAGGGGAGAACAATGGTTTGACTTAAGAGTTGATTTAGACGGACGTGGCAATACTTATCCGGAGCCTGATTCGACATACATTCTTTATGGTGGCACTGAAGTTGACTTAATAGCCGAAGAAGATACCGAAGGATGGATCTTTAGAAGATGGGTGATCAACGGAACTGAGTATGACACTGTCAGTGTCAATGTAACCATGAATAGAGATATTCATGCTACCGCCTACTTTATACAGTTCCCCAGCCCGAATCCGACAGTTGCTATTAATCCGAACCCAGCAGATGATACAACCGGTGTTTCTTTAGAGTTAGAAGAACTACAATGGACTTACGAAGAAACTTACGGTTACATTAATCCCATAGGGTTTAGAATTTATATGAATACCACCGGCGAATTCGGTGAAGATGACGATTTTGTATGGGTACCTTACGTTGAAGATCAAGAAAGATATTCAACTTCCGAGATCTTACCTGAAGAGCTAGAAATAGCGACTACGTACTACTGGCAAGTTATACCTACGACTAATGATCCTGATGGTAGAAGCGGTGAAAGCTCACGACAAAGAAGAAGCAGAACTGCTCAAAGACAACCGGTTGACGCTAGCCTAAGAGGGGATGCAGTACACTCTCCTGTATGGGTATTCACAACAGAGCTACTACCCAACCCGACGATTGCTACAAACCCTAGACCTGAGCATAATGCGACTAATGTTTCTATCGAAGAAGAATTATTGAAATGGGATTATGTCGCAGATACACTACATACTAACCCAATCGGATTTAGAATTTATGCTTCAGATTCACCAGAGTTCAACGAAGATGACTTTGAATGGCTAGAATATAATGAAAATCAAGTCGGCTATCAAGTAGAACATGGAGTTGAATTGGAATATGCAACTCATTACTATTGGCAAGTTGTCCCTACTACTATTGATCCCAACGATCAAAGAACTCTCGCAACTCCCGCACGGACAAGACGAACTAACAATAGGACTGACTTGAACGCAGAATATCGCGGTGATGCCGAAGACTGTCCGATCTGGAGATTCACCACCGAACCATATCCATATCCGAATGTAGCTCATGATCCCGATCCTGAAGACGAAGCAGAAGATGTATCAGTTGCTTTAGAAAGGCTCGCATGGAGCTTCCAGCCTGACACCTTACATACAGCACCTTTAGGGTTCAGGGTTTATTACGGTACCGATCCTGATGAACTTAACCAACACGAAGACTTTATAGAATACGAAGAAGGAGAAGATAATTACAGCGTGAGTAGAGCTCACGCACCCCATTTAGAATACAATACAACCTATTACTGGATGATCGTGCCAACCACTACAGACCCTGATGATAATGATCAACGGTCCGACGAAAGCAGAACCAGAATAACTGCCTTACGTTCACACAGCCTTGCGGAAAGAGGTGATGCTCACGACCCACCGGTATGGTCGTTCACTACTGAAACTGATACATCAATCGAAGATGATATTCAATCACCTATGGTTACTGAACTGAAAGGAAATTATCCCAACCCATTCAACCCAACAACAACGATTAGATTCGCTGTAGCTGAACCCTCTAAAGTGAATTTAGAAGTATTCAACAGTCGTGGTCAGAAAATTGCGACCTTGCTTGATGATCACTTCGAACAAGGAAATCATCAAGTCCTGTGGAACGGGCAAGATAACAACAACAATCTCGCCGGCAGCGGTTTATACTTTTACAGAATAACAGTCACCGATCAAAGCGGTTCGAAATATCAGCAAACAAATAAGATGCTGCTGATTAAATAATAATTAAAGAAACTGTGGGGACGGTTAGCTAACCGTCCTCATTCTCCTGCAAGCTCATTCTTTAACGTGAGCTTAACTCTTCTTTATTATCGATTCCAGTAACGCCTACTGTAACTCTCTAATTCAACTCATCTAAAGCCTATATATAAAGTGGGAGGTAGGTTGAAGTTACCATTCTTCAACATTATTTTATCCCGAATTGAAGAGGGTTTTTGTAGATCGAAGCTGTTTCTTTTCATCTTCAGCAAAAAAAGGGTTCATCGTTACTTCCTTATCTTGCTTGTCCTTATGCTTCTAGCGGGCACAGCTTTTTTTATAGTAGAAGCTGAACATATTTTTAAAACTACTGAAATTATTGATGATCATGGCATTTTCAGTCGTATTTTGGCAATAATCTATTGGTCAATCGTAACAATATCAACCACAGGATACGGTGATGTAATTGCCTCCACAAATGCCGGTACGATACTAGCGGCTATATTGCTATTCTTAAGTATTGTAACAGTTTCACTTTTTACTGCTAATTTAACATCAGCACTAACTAATAAGAAATTATTGGAAAGTAGAGGAATCATGGAAATAGCTAAGCTTAAAAATCACTTTGTTATATGCGGTTGGAAGTACAGGATGGGCAGGTTTTTGGAAGAAGTTGTCATTAACAATCCGGGAATACCACCAAAAAAGACCACTGATTTGTCACTACTGGTTAGTAACCTTAAAAGTGCTAAAAGTATCGAGAACAACCGGCCTCATATATTGCCGGCCGATGACTACATAATTCCCCCTAACCCTCTTGCTATAGTTATCGAGAAAAATAATCTCAGCGGTCAGATAAGTAACGGAGAATTTGCATGAGCATAAGCAACCGACTGAAAAATATATCGTTATTCCGATCCATAAAGGATAAAGACGAATTATTAATCAAGCTCGAAGAGATCATTCAAGAAAAATCTTTTTCTGAAGGTACATATATCATAAAAGAAGGCGAGATCGGTAAAAGCATGTATATTCTCGCTGAAGGAACTGTAAGTATAGAAAGAACAACATTGATGGGCGACGCTTTTAACATAGCTAATCTGAGCGAAGATAAGAACGTATTCTTTGGTGAGCTTGCACTTTTAGATAATGATGTTAGGTCGGCATCAGTGTATGCAGTTACAGAATCCTTATGTTATATGATTGAAAAGTCAGCTTTTACCAAATTCTGCGAGAATAACCCCTATATTGGTTACGCGATAATAAAGGATATTGCCATCTCTTTAGCAGCTAAACTCAGAAAAACAACTAATGACAACCTCACACTTATCAACACCCTTTGCTGTGAAGAATTTTAATGTCCTCGAGTGTTTGTTAATCCCCATATCCTCCGGTCTTGACACTTATAAGCGATTGTGTGTTGACGAACAGTGGTTTGGTAGTATAAAGTATTCTAAAATTAAATGCTTTTGACTAAATAAGCACTATTGAATGGTATCCCTTGAATTGATGCTCAGTTTATGAACTGTAATACCGTTTCCATAATGAAGCAGCATTAAAAAATACGCCCTCTATACACGAATTTGATCAGGGAGAGATTATGAATCTTCAATATGGAATTTGTATAACATGTTTTCCGCTTCTAAGTGCCTCATTTCCATGCAGCTAATTTTAGATATCAAATAACGAAATGAGGCATGTTGATACAAGACAAACCATCCTTTTCGGCTACTTTAGTTGATTTGCTTGCTCTTCCTAAAATCTAGAAGAGTCAATCCTCTGGTCACTTATGGGCGAAAAGTTATCAAATATCAATAATTTATTGACAGTCTGGGCATTTCTAATATTTGAATTCATAAATCACAGAATAATCAATGACATGAGAATGGCCTAACGCAGTTATTAACTGCCATCTCTTTTCTAATATGAGAGAAGATAGATATTACTGTTTTGTTAACATTAGAGAGGTACTATGAATCAAGTTCCGTATGAAAACCACTTTGTTATTTGTGGTTGGAAAGACAGAATGAATGAATTTTTTAAAAAAATTATCAGCAGTTACCCGGTCGGTATATTAAATCGGGTTATCGTTGTAGCCAATATAGAAGCCAACGAGGTCGAGCTTTTTAAACAAAACTATCCTGAATTCAATGATTTGTTCATTATCAGAGGGAACCACTATAGCGAAACATTGCTTCGGAAGGCCTGCGTTGATAAAGCAAGAAAGATAGTAATACTGGCTGATGAAAGGAATGATGACTCCATTATAGGTACAGATTCTTCAACCTTCCTAACAGCAATGACAATTAGATCCATCTCAGCAACTGTAACTATTACAGCCGAGCTTGCTGACGTAACATTTGAGAAGTATCTCTTTAATGCAGATGTTGATGAAATTGTTTATTCCAATGAATACAGCAGTGCTCTGTTAGCTAGTTCTCTACAGCACATAGGTATAGCGAAAACGATCAACGACCTGTTAGTCAGCCACATATCAGGTCGTTTGTTAATTGTACCTATACCCGACAAACTGTATCAAAAAACCTTCAAGAACCTGCAAGATTACTTTGTCAAAGAAAACGGTTCAATGGTTATAGGTGTTCTCGAAAATGTCGGCAATCTGCTCGACAGAAAGAGTGAAGCGATAAGGTTAGCACAAAAAACAGCAAGTGTCAGCGATCTAGTTGAAAACTTGAAAGCTGCAAAAAACATCGAGAATAACAAGTCATATATCTTGCCTGAAGATAACTTTATTATTTCGAACAATACAATGGCCATATTGATAAAGAAAAATGTTACAAGTTGAGAAGTAAGACTCCTTCTATCAGAAGCCTAACAAGATATTTAATCAAGAGGTATAGATGCACATAAGAGATCGACTGAAAAATATATCGTTATTTAGATCAATCAAATACGAAGAGGATTCCCTACTCAAATTGGAAAAGATCATCGTTGAAAAACACTACTTTCAAGACTCATATATCATTAGAGAGGGAGAATTAGGAAATTGCATGTTCATTCTAGACAGCGGCAGTATAAGCATAGAGAAGAAAACTTTAATGGGGGATACTTTTTCTTTAGCCAGACTGTCACAAGAAAAGAATGTATACTTCGGTGAATTGGCTCTATTAGATAACTATGAGCGCTCGGCTTCGGTTAGGGCTCTGACTGAGACTAAATGCTTTATGATTAATAATGATGACTTTAATAAGTTCTGCGAAGAAAATCCTTATATCGGGCACTTAATCATTAAGGACATCGCTACTTCATTAGCTGCCAAGCTACGAAAAACAACCGATGATAATTTAATCTTGATCAATGCTCTCTGTAGTAATGACATAAAATGACAATGTGCTTTAATACATGCGAAACAACTATTGCATGAAACTAATTATAAGGGAGGCAGTTTGAGACACTTTTTTAATAAGCTCTTACGCAATATAGAGGAAATGCTCCATAACATCCACTTGTTCGTTTATGTTTTCTTAAAGGCTAAAGTTCATCGATATTTCTTAATAATGCTGTTTCTTATGGTCATCTCTGCGATCATCTTTATGGTCATTGAAGCAGATCAAGTAAGAGAAATAGCTGCCGAGATAGACGATGAAGGGCTATCCGGTGGAATAGTTAACGTGTTTTTCTGGTCAGTCATCACAATCCTTTCTCACCATTATTATTCGATGTTTACACTATCTATGGGCAGCAGAATTTTGGTGGTTTTAATGATATTTTTCAGTATGATAACCGTTTCAATTTTTATTGGGAATGTTGCTTCGGCTTTAACAAGCAAGAAAATGCTGGAAAATAGAGGCATCATTGAGATCTCTAAATTGAAAGACCACTATATAATTTGCGGTTGGAAAAAGTTTATGGGTAAGTTTATCGAAACTATTATCGATAACAACCCTTCTATTTCCTTGAAAAAAATTGCAGTTCTGGCAAACATTGAAACGAGCGTAATTGAGCTTTTCAGACAAAACCATCCCCATCTCAAGGATATTGTTATCAACAGAGGTAATCACTATAATGAAAGCCTGCTAAAAACGATCAATGCTAACAAAGCCCAAAAAGTTCTTATCCTCGCTGATGAGACCTGTATCAACTCTAATGTGGGAATTGACTCATTGACTGTCCTGACAGCTGTGACTGTCCGCTCACTAAATAAAAATGTCCCGATTACTGCCGAACTGATCGACATTAGATTTGAGAAATATCTGAAAACCGCTCACGTTGATGAAACAATATACAAAACCGAATATAACATGTCATTAGTCGCCGGATCACTTCAGCAAGTAGGTTTAACGAAAGTGATTAATGACCTGCTGATTAAACACAATACCGGCTCTTTAAAAACCTTACCGGTGCCGGTTGACCTGTATGAAAAGACTTTTTCTGATCTAAAAGGGCACTACAAACAATCAAGAGACGCATTAGTTATAGGAGTTATTGAGAATGCAGGAAACTTATTGGTTCGAAAACGTGAAGCTATACGGTCTGCTCAAAAAACAGCTGACGTCTCTGTATTGATCAACAACTTAAAAGCTGCTAAACAGATCGAAAACAATCTACCTCATTTTCTTCCCGAAGATGACTACATTATACCGTATAATTCTTTAGCGATTATAATTCAAAAAGAGAATCGTAAACCTAATGTAACAGCAACTTCACTATCACAAGCTCAATAAAGCATCAACAATTCTATCAATATTATCATAGCTAACAACTCTGGTGTTCTGGAAGCTGCTGAATAACACGTCTTTTATTTGTGTGTTATTTTTCTTGTCGGTTTTAATGACACTAAGAGCTTTCTCTTTAACAGGCAAATGGTACTTCTTGTCCAACCTTTCAGCGAAAGGCAGCATATTCAACGGTTTGATTATCTTCTGAAATGTTGGCTTGTCAATTCTTTCATCATCTAAGCTCAATTTCGCTGATGTCCTGATGCCAAGACTAACGGCATGACCATGACTTATCTCAAACCCGGTCACTGTTTCAATCATGTGGGCAACGGTATGACCCAAATTAAGCTTTCTGCGAACCGACCGATCATAAAGGTCGTTACGACATATTTTTTCCTTGAGCCTGATACAATTTCTGATGATCTCTTTATCGGGCAGGACTATACTTTCAGTCTGACCATTATGATCATTCTCCAGCAACTTTTTAATAATATCTTTATACAAATTGTTGGGTAGCAATAGCGAAACCTTTATCGCTTCCGCCCAGCCATCAAGCCTATTATCAGGAGTAAGCGTATTCAAAAAGTCTGTCACTATATATACTTTGTCAGGCGGATAAAATGACCCGAGCAAGTTTTTAGCAGTAAAAACTTCACTATTATCAGGGTTAACAGTAAAGTTTACCCCGTTTTTCCCTCCTATTGCAGCATCTATCATCCCGACTAAAGTCGTCGGAACAAAGATTAACCCGCATCCTCTCTTAAATATAGAAGCTGCTAAGCCTGCTATATCTGTTATGATGCCCCCGCCAATAGCTACTATATAATCATAGCGACTAAAATTGAGTAGTGCCAGACGACTTAAAAGGTCGGTAACAACTTGATAGTTTTTGGTCTTTTCATCTGCTCTCAGTTTAATCATCGGCTGATTATCGACGATCCTTTTATTCAGGAAGGGGTATAAAGATATTACCTTCTCATCTACGACAAACAGTTTACGACCTTTAATGTTACCTATTTTTAGTGGTAAAGTAGTCAACTCGAGACACTTATTCTCTGTGTAAAAAGGGTTACAACGAAACTTTATAGACATAATGATATTATCTCCTAGATAATAGAAATTGTTTTTTATGTTAAATGAAAACTAATTTAGTGCCTTATCAATAATATTGACTGCACCGAGCTAGTAAACTCGGTTAGTGCATTTTTTGGCAGAAAGTTGCCGATTAAAGTCAGCGCTCTGGTTCACTTTACACAATTCTAAACCGCGATATGTACGGACAGGACACCGTGATGAAATCTAAACAGCGAAGCTCTAAACCTTCTAAACTTCTTCATTGTTTTTTTATTCGTGCCCATTTGCGACCTTTTATTTGGGTTAATTTGCGGTTAGCCATTTGGTTCCGGCTTGTCCGGGGTTAGGCTAATCAGATTTTCCTGAATCATCTGACCAGCACAATAGTACCTCTGTCGGTTTGTCCGCTTGGTGAGGAAATCAGGTAAAAATAGATTCCGCTGCTGCTTTTGTTACCCTTATCATTCCTGCCGTCCCAGGAGAACTCGAAATGTTCATTCTCTTCCAGTGTGATAACCAGGTTCCCATTAAAATTATAAATTCGGCACTCGTTATTACCTGCCGGCATAACATCCCTTGCTTTGTCGTTGGCAATTCGCAAAACTTTATCTCTTTCGGGTCGGAAAGGATTGGGATAGACAACTGTTGAAGTCAGCTTGGGGTCTTCACGTTTCATGGTCTTGCCGATTTCCACTGAATTCAGGCCGCGTTCGGTTCCTATATAAAGATTACCAGAAAAAGGTTCATACGCTAATGAGGTGATCGAGTTTGATAAAAGAGGTGTGTTTTCGGTATTATAAATTGAATATCTATCGGTATTAAGATCGTATAAAGTTAAGCCGTTACTTTCGGTACCAATCCAAATCCTGTCAAAAGGATCAACGAGAATGGCAGTAGGAAAAGTTGGTGTAGCACCAAACAGCCTTTCTTCATCGACAAAGTATCGTCTGTCAATCTGCCAATTATTATTCACAAGAACTTCTCTTTTAATCCCTGTACCATAACGATACCATCGGTTACTGTTAGTTTCGTACATCATTAAATACCTGTTTTCTGATGCTATCCATATTTCTTGACCGAAGTGGGTGTCCCTGATATCCATATCATAAACGTACACAAATCCGTCGGTCAGCTCTCGGGTAGGGGGCTTGATCCAATGCTGCCCATCGGGATGAGAAACGGGAATTTCAGGACTGTCCCATATTCTCAGGCCGGAATAAAAAGAACCGAATAATGCTTTATCATCGGCTAACAGTATAGATACTACGTCTGAATAATAGGTCGGGTCGTATAAATGAAACGTCTGTTTCGGTTGAATATTTTCTTGTTCGATCTCATCTAAATCTAATACTATCATCCCGCCACTGAATGTCGATAGCCAGATATTATCATCAGCATCCGAGACTATCGCTCCGATCTCATTGGCCGGAAGACCATTAGTTCTGTTATACTGATACCATCTATCCTTTTCTTCATCCCAAACCGAAATTCCATGGTTCCAGGTGCCGAACCATTTTCTATTGTTAGCATCTGTCATTATTCTAAATACTTTATCGTGAACAAGAGGACTGTTAGCAGCTCTGAATGTCCTCCACTCATGACCGTCGAATCCGGAAACTCCGGGATTAGCTCTCATTTGATAGTCTGGTCCGATAAAGCCATTACATACCCAAACTACTCCGTTATTATCGATGGAAATATCTGCTATACTATTTGCTGCTAAGCAGTTAGGTTTTCTCTGGTTCCACCTGTCATTCTCGAAATAAAAGAACCCTTCGCCCCACGTATAAATATAGATTGTATCATCAATCTGCTCGAAGCCCATGATTTGGTTTGTAGTTAGCCCATCTTCATTATGCCACCATTCATGATATAAATTATCGATGGTTACTTTCGTTATGGCGACATTACGAGCTAAGTTAATACGCAAGTTACTCTCACTCCATTCTCCATAGGATATCCACATATTAAACTCATTATCAACAAAAACTTTGTGAATAAGATTTGAATCTATTGCTTGCTGTCCAACTGTAAAATTCTGCCAGTCATGGAACTGAGGTAGCAGATAGGGGTCGGGATCAGGACTGAAACGGGTTCGCACTAACCCTTTTTTAGTGCCTATCGCCAACACATCTTCATAAGCGCTCAAAGACGTAACGTCGCTATCCGGCAAATCAGAGTTGTCACTTGTCAACAGATTCCAGGCCTTTTTGCTGTTCATGACCCTCGTATCAACAATATTCAGACCTTCATCAGTGGCAATAAAAAGATAATTACCTGCAAGCTCTACATCGTATACTTTATCGGAAGCTAATCCGTTATGAGTTGAATAGTGGTTTACAGGTAAAGGAAAAGGGAAATCAGGCGAATCGACAAAAACAGCAATAACATCGTCCACTACAGCATATATGAGAGAGTCGCTGGCAGTAATATGGGTAACCATTCCTTCCGGCAAGCCTACCACTTGATTTATGGGCATGATGAATTTATTCTCTTTGAGTCTGTTGATGCCTTTTGTAGCCGTTCCCAGTAAAAAAGAACCGGAAGACGGTAAATAAGAGACGCTTCGTACATTCTGATCTTGAAGACCATCAAATATTGAAAAAGATTTTGTAAACATATCCTGCTGTGTGTCAAAGACTTCTAATCCACCCCAGGTAGCTTGATATATCTTACCATCTAATTCAATCATGTCATAAATATGGGTCGTGTTCGTATGGATCTGCCAGTTCCTCATAGCTGAAAGATTAATACAAAACAGTAGCATAAATATACCGAGTATAAGCTTTGAATATCGGCCTTGAACATCAATTTGAAAGCTGTTGATAAGCTTTATTGAGTGGTTAACCGGCTCAAAAGGTCTATAGTTCATTTTCTCAACTCCTTTCTTAAAATTTGATAGAGTACTATGAAAACCAAAACAGCCAAGGAGATCAATATTGTAAAGAGAATATTTTTATCTGCAAAGGAAAAACCTATAGCGATAAGGCCAAAAAGGAAGGTCGCAAAATAGCAGATATAATTTATCGACCTAAACGGCATCCCTATTCTCATCAGTTTATGATGCAGATGATGCCTGTCTCCTTGAAATATGTTCCTCCTATACCTGATTCGCCTTAGTACTGCTAATAAAACATCGGCAAGTGGTATAAACATCACGATAATAGGTATTAACAGCGTTATAGCTGTTATACCTTTATACTGCATATTGCCGGTTATAGAAATACCAGCAAAATAAAAACCTAACAGCTGGCTGCCCGCATCACCAAGAAATATCTTGGCCGGCGGAAAATTATAGAACAGAAAAGCAACATTAGCAGCTAAGAAGATCAATGCAGAAAAAAAGAGAAACATATTACCATAACGGAAAGCTACTAAAACCATAATCAGGGAAACAACAGCAGCTATCCCTGTTGCAAGACCATCAATACCGTCAATCAGGTTGAAAGCATTGATTAGCAGAAGAAACCATAATATCGTCGCCGGAAAAGAGAGCAAACCTAAAGATGCAGCATCGTTCCAAGGGTTGGTCAGAAGTGTTATCTGATAACCGCCATAATACATATAAATTGCTATTATAATCTGAAATATCAGCTTCTTATGGGCAGGTAGTTTATACTTATCATCTATAATACCGGATATCATTATACCTAAACAGCCAACGATGAAGGGAATTGTGTTTGGCGTCTCAGGAAACTTTAAAAATATATTGAATATTAATAAAGCAAGGACTATTGGAATAGTTATCGATAGTCCACCACTGAGTGGTTTGGGTTCTCTATGAACTGAATCTCGACTCGGCTCATCTATCAGGCCAAGCTTCGCTGATACCTTGATATTCAGAGGCACCAACAGCCAGGTTAAAAGAAATACTACAACGGCAGCAGTCAAAAACAGCATTAGAAAGTAACCTCACTGGGCTGGATTAGTTTAAGTAATGAAAGCAGAACTGCAACAAATACTTTGGCGGT
>PWNZ01000076.1 GCA_003564135.1 Candidatus Cloacimonadota bacterium | reverse complement strand
GGCGGACCAACCGACTGAAAGTCAGCGTTCCATTAATCTGGGGAATCTGAGAAATCTGCGGGAGATATTTTAAACATAGTAAACGTCCATGACAGTGAAAAGTAATGTATAATTTACAATGTATGATGTATAATTTTAATAAAGACACCCGAGCTAATGATTATAATATTAACCAAAGAGATGAGAGTCAGCTGTGAAGACCATTATTCGGTGCTTTTTCGGTGTTCTCGGTGGCTCAAAATCAATTTTAATCATAGTAACCTTTAAACCAGAGCAAGATGCTCTGGAGACCTTGGTCACAAGGGCATTTTAACCTGTTAAGTCGTCTTTTTTATTTAACTGGGTCCCTGCCCTTGTTTAAGTATTTCCTGCTCAGATACATTTATGAAGCATTTATGCGGCTGACACGTGGCCTTCAGCCGGTAAAGGTTATATGCAATATCTCCCGTAAAAACACCGAATTAACCGACCAAAGGGAGCTCGGCGAAAAACGCAGCCAATTCAGCGTTCCGAAAATCTACTGCATTATTTGGGATTAATTATCTGTTTGCCATTTGGTTCCGGTTTATCCGCGATAGATGTCAGATGACCGTATATCGACAAAAGACAAACCTCCTAACCCCGGACAAACCGGAACCAATTTTTAATCCACAAATGAACATGAATAAAAAAACAATGAAGAAGTTTAGAAGGTTTAGTGCTTCGCTGTTTAGATTAAGGGCAGGCACGGCCTGCCCTGTGGAATCTTCTTTTTTTTCATTCCATCACAGTGTCCTGTCCGTACATATCGCGGTTTAGAATTGCGTAAAGTGAACCGGAACGCTATTATATCATAACTCTTCTTTGCACTCGACATCATCAAATTTATGATGAGTCTTAAAACGCGTTATTTTCAGTTTGCCAAAGATAGTATCTAACAATGAATAGATTGTCGGTATCAGGAATAGTGTGAGGATAGTAGCAAAAGCCAACCCGAAAGCGATACTGACAGCCATTGGTTTCCAGGTAACCGCCGACCTGTCGGAGCTGAGCATCATCGGTATAAGTCCTGCTATAGTAGTTATGGTTGTCAACAGTATTGGCCTGATTCTTACTGAGCCTGCATTAATCAATGAGTTCCACATGTCTACTCCTTTATCCCGCTCTTTATTGACAAAATCAACTAAGATAATCGAGTTATTAACTACCACCCCGGCCAAAGCTATGACCGCAACGAAAGTATTCAGAGAGAATGGGAGTTGTGTTATCACCAAACCGAAAACAACGCCAATAAATGCAAAGGGAATAGTCATCATAACAATCAGAGGCTGTACATAAGAGCGGAATTGGGTAGCAAGAATTGTATAGACTAACAGCAAGGCAACCACAAAAGCTAAATAGAGTGAACGGTAAGATCTCGCTTGCTGTTCTTGGATACCGCCAAACTCTAATTGATAGCCGGGGAAACGTCCTTCAAAGCCGCTGAGAATTCCTTCTGTGGCCCTGACTCTACTGCCGATGAGCATCTCGTTCACTTCGCCCGGTCTGCGTCTAATCATCCTTTCGTCCTCTTCATAGAACGAGGTATTAGCTGTTATCGTGACTACGCGGCGACGGTTACGATGCTCTATTGCAGCTAAACCGGTCTCAAAACTAAATTCAGCTAAATCCGACAGAGCAACAGGTGCCCTGCCCGGAGGCCTGATAGTCATATTCATCAAACTTTCCAGATCGCCTACGAATTCATCTTGCATCTTTACCACGATATCGTATTCACGATAGCCATCACCACGATAAGTAGAAACAGCGCTGCCGGTGATAGCTGTTCTTACATACATCGCAAACTGAGCTAATGAGAGTCCGTACATAGAAAGCCGATCATGATCCGGTCTGATATTTATCTCCTGTTTACCTTCTGAAAAGCTGTCTGCTACATCTATCACTCCGGGTATGCGGCGCAATTCTCCTTTGATATAGTGAGAAATCTGTTGCAGCCGATCTAAATTGTCACCTCGGACACGGAGCTCAACGTCCCTTCCTGTGGGTGGTCCTGGCCTGAACACATCGAAACTATAGTGATAAACACCCGGCAAACTATCTAAGAACGGTCGGATAGCTTCTCTAATCTCGTCGCTGGTATATTTCATCTGCCGATAATCGATGAAATCGATGGTTATTTGCGAGTAGGAACTTCTTCTTTCCATACGGTTGTCGGTTCTCATGGAGCCTACATTAGTAACTAACGCTTCTATGTCGCGGCTCTCTTCCATCTGTGTGACATATTCTTCGACGATAGTCACAATACGATTAGTTTCCTCGATATTAGTCCCGTCAGGTGTCTGTATCTGTAAAGTCATCGATGTTGGATCGGGCTGGGGGTAGAACTCAAACTGAACTAATCCTGTAAACATAGCAATTATAGCAATAAAGAATAAAGCAATAAAGGCAAGGACACTTTTGACCCTATTCCTCAAGACCAGAATTAAGACCTTGCGATATCGTTTAACTATCGATTCCAATAGCTTGCTTTTCTTTTTCTTGTTACTCAAGGGTTTAGTGAAGGCAGATAGATGAGCAGGCAGAATGAACAAACTCTGGAACAAGGAAGAAAACAGAGCGGCTGTTACAACCAACGGGAAAACACGCATAAACTGCCCCATCACACCTTCCATCAACAGTAACGGCAAAAACGCAGCAGCTGTTGTTGATGCAGATGCTATAACCGGTACCATTACTTCATCAGTCCCTTTTATTGCCGAAGTCTTTTGACAGTAACCCATTTCTAATTGACGGTGCATATTTTCTATCACCACAATTGCATTATCGACGATCATACCAAGAACTAAAACCAAGCCGAACAGCGTCATCTGATTCATTGTTACATCGCCGAGATACATCAGACTAAATGTCAACAGGAAGCTGAACGGTATTCCCCAAGCTGCTAAAGTAGCATTACGCCAACCTAAAAACAGAAAAAGAGCAGCAAAAACAAGGATTATACCCAACAAAGCGCTGTTACCTAAAGTCATCAGACTGGAACGAACATCTTCGGAACCGTCGTTACGGATGGTTATTTGCAGTCCGGGAATACTCTCCTGAAAGTCTTCTACATAGTCACGAACATCGCTCATAACGGAAATAATATTACCTTCAGCCTTTTTATAAAGAGACATATTGACGCTTTCACGACCATCTAATTTGCTGATAGTAACACTCTGTTCAAGGGTATCACGAACAACAGCCACATCTTCAATTCTGGTAAACCTACCCTGATTATCGGTTTTTACAACTAAGCGGGCAATCTCCCCCAGATTATCGAACTGCCCTACAGTCCGAGCGACAAACTCATATCTTCCCGATTTCAGTGTTCCTGCAGGAATATTCATATTCTGCGCTGTTATCGTTTGGGTTATATCATTGAGCGAAACACCGTAATGTTCCAGGCGGGCAGCATCTGCTTCCACCCAAATTTCTCTTTCTCGGGTTCCAAAAATATCGACTCGATCAATATACTGGATATTCTGCAACCCTTCCTGCAGTTGTTCGGCTATCTCTCTCATTGAGTTGGGAGAATAATCTCCACTCAAAGCTATCTGAGCTATTGAGTTGACTTCTCTCATATTTATCCGCATCATGGTTGCGACAATGGCAGCATCCGGCAAATCGGTTATCTTGTCAAACTCAGCTCTAAGGTCGTCAAAAGCCTCTTCGGGGTCAACGCTTGCTTCAAAATTTACTCTGATAGTTGCTCTGCCTTGTTCAGCTCGCGAATGTATAAAATCTATACCATCCACCGACGCTATCTCTGCTTCGACTACATCAATGACTAACTGTTCGATTTCTTCCGGCGATACCCCGGGATATAAAATAACAATCACCGCACTGCCGAAATCAACTTGCGGCATTTCCTCTTTAGGAAGAACTATCATAGAATAAATTCCGGCTATAAATACCAATAGCACTATCAGATTAACTAAAACCGGATTCTTGACTGATATATTTGCAATAGACATATTTTTTCCTTAATTACGGATATTAACTATCATTCCTTCTTCGAGAGCCTCTTGCCCTTCGACAATAATGCGAGAACCGATCTCTAAGCCTTCTTGGATTAACGTGTATTCATTGACTACCAAGCCGGGAACGATATCAGTGCGAACGGCCTGAGAATCTTCATCAGCTGTGTAAACAAATGAATCGTCATAACTAATCTGGATATTGCCCGTTTCAGTGTAGATTACATCTCGATATATATTTGTTTCGATTGTAACTCTGACGATCATACCCGGCACTAACTTACCATCGCGGTTGTCAAGCTCGACCTCTATGGGATAGCTCGAAGCGTTAGCCGCCGGTTTTAGACCTACACCACGAACGACAGCAGGGTATTGCTCGCCTTGATAATGGACTGTGGCTCGCTGACCTCTTGAGACCGACCTGACATGTCTTTCACTTACACCGGAACGCAAAATCAGACGGTCACGATCGATTATTGCGGCTACAGGGGCGTTGGGAAATATGGTCTCGCCGATTTTCAGGTGTAAAGCTGCAATATAACCGGACACAGGTGAGACCAACCGGGAGTTGGCATAAGCTCTTTTAGCGGTCTCTAAGCCGGCATTAGCTCCATCTCTTTGAGCAATTGCTGCTTGATAAGCAACCTTTGCCTGTTGATATTCGACCTGGGAAGCAGTACCGTTTTCAAACAGCTTTTTGGTTGTTTCATAGTTCATCTCTGCTGTTCGCAGGCCGGCTCCAGCCGAGCTAAGGGCTGCATGTGCCTGACTAAGGCCAATCCTATAGACTTCATTATCGATCGATCCTAATCGCTCGCCTTCTTCGATCCGGTCTCCTAAATGTTTGTGGATAGCTGTTACTCTACCGTTAGTTTCGCTCAATAGAGTGACATCAACCATACCTTCTAACTTACCGCTGATGGTAATATATTCAGTAAGGTCACGTCGTTCGACTTTTTCGACCAGCACCGGCACAGCTGCCTGTTCACCTGACATTTGCGGTCTTCCCGGCCCCCCTCTGTTACAGCCTGTAATTGTAATCGTGCCAAGAGCAGCTACTGCCGCCAAAATTAGGGCCTGTTTTTTGAGGATGTTTTTTAAAGATTTTTTTCTTGGATTCATAATGTCTATCCTTTCACTTTGTTTAAGCATTAAAATTCGCATTAATAAGATTCGAGCTCCCCTTCAATGAGCTGCATCAAGGTTTCATCTCTCTCAATATTCAGTAGATTCATTAAAACAGATCGGTTCTTTAAAAAATCATACTTGCTGTTAGCTGCGTTCATTCTACTAGTTCGGAACAGTAACTCTATCGCTAAGAAATCGGCAGTAGAAATGAGGCCATTTTGATATCTCTCTTCCATTATTCGATATGTTTCTTCGGCATATTGCAGAGCCAACTCACTTGAATTGATACTTTTCGCAGCGGTTAGTCCCGTATAGAAAGCCGCTTCTATTGCTAATATGATACTATCTTCGGCTGATTCGCCTTCTTTTTGTGCTTTATTAAATACAGCCCTGCTCTTACGGTAGCCTGAATAATTGTCATAAACAGGGAAAAGAGGAACTGATGCGACGATCATCAAAGTGGTTTCCTCGTTAAAGTTATCCATCCCGCTAAAACCATCATTCCACATTGTGGAAGCGTTGAGATTGATAGTCGGAAGAAAACTTCCCACCGACATACGGACACTTTTACGACTCATCGCTAAGCCGGCTCGGCTCATCTTCAAAAAAGGATTATTTGCTTGTCCATAGCTTAAAAGCAGATCTTTAACAGTATCACGAGCCGGGCCTGATAAATCTTGATAAAAAGCTATTAAATATTGATAGCTGTCTAAGTCCACAGCTTGAACTTCAAAATCATCAATCTTTAGATAGTTCTGCAACTGCCTGTATGCCAATTTCTTACTGTTGCCGGACTGTAGTAGAGCAACTTCACGAGCAGAATACTCTGACTTCATTTGATAATAACCGGCCTTGGAGATAATCCCCGCTTCTAAGTTAGCTTGCGCTGTCTCTTGGTTTTGCTTAGCTATCATGAGAGCTTTTTCATTTATTACATGGAGTTCCCTAACCAACAGATAATCGAAATAAGCCTTCTCTAATTCGGCTATTAAGCTAAGCTTTTTATTATCATAATCAGCTTTTGCTAATCGATAGGCATCTCTACTGATACTGTAAGCGTTCCATAATCTTCCTCCCATAAAAAGAGTTTGGTTTAATTGAAAACCATAAGACACTGCATAATCCTCTTTAGCTCCGAATACTGCCGGCGGCAAAGGATCCATGTAATTCAGTCCGGTCTGGAAGCTGGCTCTGGGGAATAAGGACATCAGAGTTGCTCGCTTATCCCATTCGGCAGCAGACAAATCTGCTTGCTTGGCGAGATACTGAGGATTATTGTTGAGCAGCAAGTCCCTCGCATCTTCTAAAGAGATAACTGTTCCTCCATAAATGTTATATGATGTTAGAACGAGTAGTAGCACTATGGTTAATAATTTCATCTTCTATTCTCCTTGTTGAGAAAATATATTTCGATCGGGTTATTATGGCAAGTTATCATTTCGCTTTTTCTTATTAAACGTTTAAGACCTGAATGCTAAGCTGACTGAAGTCGACGTACCGGCCGGGTGAAACCTTTCCTTTATCCATAAGTTCAGACCCCACGAAATGTAGATAATCGATGTATGGATATTTTGCAATGTCTTTTCTATAAATGAGTAGCGCTTTTGTAGTAAACGTCCACAACTTTGAAAAGTAATGTATAATTTACAATGTACGATGTACGATGTATAGTTGCAAAATAAAGAAACCCGAGGGAATGATTAAATTGCCGGCTAAAGCCGGCGTGCCAGCCGAATAAATTCAGCGTTCCATAATCCTGGTAAATCAATTTAAGCATTGGAAACGCTCATGACTTCGTCAATGAAGAATGAATAATGAAGACACCTAAGCCTATGATTATAACTTCTTTATTTCTCGGTGCCTTCGGTGTTCTCGGTGGCTGAAAATGAATTTTATACATAAGAAACGCTCACGACCGGAGATCCGGATATATGCTCGACAACAAAATCATTTGACATTTTTCAGTACCCTCTTGTTAGAGTAAACCAAAATGAATGGAGCAAGTACACATGAAAAAACCCGATAAGGGTATCGCAGCTATCCATATAGCTGTTTTACTATTCGGCACAGCCGGCCTGTTTGGTAAACTGCTAGATTTATCACCGGTAATGATTGTTTTCGGCAGAGTAGCCTTTGCTTCACTGTTTTTAGCGCTTTACATGAAAATCAAAGAGAACCGTGTAGCTGAATTCATCACAGCAGACAGGTCATCTATCGGTATTAAGCCACATACTTTGATTCCGGCATTAGGTATTCTCCTTACAGTTCATTGGATAACTTTCTTTCATTCGATTCAGTTATCGACTGTCGCTATAGGTTTATTATCATTCTCGACATTCCCAATTTTCGTCGTCTTCTTAGAGCCATTATTTCTCAGGTCATCATTTCGGCTAAAGTTTTTATTATATGCCCTGATCACTCTTTTCGGTGTTTGGCTTTTAGTTCCCAGTTTTTCCTGGTCGGAAGCATATTTTCAAGGTGTTTTTTGGGGTTGTATTTCCGGCTTACTTTTTGCCTTTCTCACCATCATCAACCGATATTTGTCACCTTACTACGCTGCTGAGAAGTTAGCTTTCTTTCAGAATGGAATTGCTTTCATAATCCTGACACCTTTTGTGATCAGCACTATCAATAGTGTCACCTTTGGCGACTGGCTGGTCTTATTGCTATTAGGAGTCTTATTTACCGCCGTATCTCATACCGTGTTCATTTCCGGACTGCGAACTGTAAAGGCTCGTATCGCCAGCATCATAGCCTGCATGGAACCTGTTTATGGAATAATATTCGCCTTTCTATTGTTAAACGAAATCCCACAACTGCGAACTACCCTCGGAGGACTGATTATACTCTCTACCACCGTTTCCCTGACTTTCAAAACAAACAATAACTAATCTTTACTTATTCTTTATAGTTGTACAAAATAGTCGCTGTTATCTCCTTTCTCTTATACAAAAGATCATCTAAAAAAGGCCGTTTTACTATGTTTAAAATTGATTTTCAGCCAGTAGAGTAGAGGCAGGGGTGAACCTGCCCCCCTCATCAAACCGTGCATGCGGTTTTCCCGCACACGGCTTACCGACAAAGTTCGCTGTAAGCATTCACTTTCTTGCTTGACTTACAGTATAGTATGACTCGAAAATTCATAATGCTCTGTTGCTATTATAAGCAAGGCTCATTTGTTAGACGAGTTTCGCCAATCACAAAATTACTCATTTTCTTTCAAACTCCTTTGAAGCAATGCCCCTTCGCTCCTGATGAGTTATGTTGTCTCATCTATCATCACTACTATGGGCATCTCCGACTTCCTATGC
>PWNZ01000160.1 GCA_003564135.1 Candidatus Cloacimonadota bacterium | reverse complement strand
TTATCAAATTGCAACCTTAGAGAACCTTTATTGGATTGCAGCATGTGACGATGTTGTTCCTGAACCCAATCAGCGAACAAGATGGTCGAGTCATTATATCCAAACGGCAAATATTGATGCATCCGAGACAAGGCAATGGTTTCATGGAATGGGTTGGCTACCTATAGGAGAAAACAGAGATAATCCGTTCACCGGTTCTTACAATGGTCAAGAACAGACGATAGAAAATCTCTATATAAACCGTCACACATCAAGTAATATTGGTCTTTTCGGATTAACAAACTATTCATCAATTAAAAACTTAGGGCTCATAAATGTCGATATAAGCGGAGTTGATTTTGTAGGTGGTTTGGTGGGGAATATGGAAGAGTATTCGACGGTCAGCAACTGCTATAGCACAGGCATTATAACGGGAACAGGTTTAGATGCCGGCGGTTTGGTAGGATTAAGCATTGTTAGTTGTTCCATCAACAACAGTTACAGTACCGCCAAGGTCAATGGAGAACGTTTCGTAGGTGGTTTATTGGGCCATAATGCAATTAATTCCTCAGTAACTGATAGCTACAGTACGGGCAATATAACCGGAAATATGGAGGTCGGTGGTTTGTTGGGCCATAATTGTAATAGTTCAATTGTTAGTGACAGCTACAGCATAGGTGATGTCAGAGGAAATTCTGAAGTTGGCGGCTTAGTGGGGTATAATTTGTTACGTTCAACTATCAAATATTGCTACAGCACAGGTGAAGTAACGGGAGGTTCGAGAGTCGGCGGCTTGGTTGGTTACAACCGTGGTAGTCCCCCCATGAGAAACGGCTGCAACAGTGGAATGAGTTGGGAACAACGGGGTGATTCCACCATCAACAGCAGTTACAGCACGGGGAATGTGACTGGAAATACAGAGGTTGGCGGCCTTGTGGGGGAGCAATTTTATGACTCCACAATCAACAACAGCTACAGCAGGGGAAGTGTGACGGGAAATACAAGGATTGGCGGTCTTGTGGGTACTCAATGGGATAATTCTACTATCAGCAACAGCTACAGTACAGGAAGTGTGAACGGAGAAGGGGCTTATGTCGGCGGTTTATTAGGGAGACAATGGAATGATTCCACAACCGTCAACAGCTATTGGAATACAGAAACATCGGGATTGGCAGTAAGTGCCGATGGAGAAGGTAGATCCACTGGTGACATGGCATACCCCTATATGGAGAATACTTATGTAGATTGGGATTTTGATGAAGTATGGTGTGAAGATATTAATAATCTCAACAATGGATATCCTTATTTACAGTGGCAATTAAGAATTGAGCCGTATATGGCATCTAATCCCTTACCTGAAAATGATGCTGCCGGAGTGTCGGTATATTTAGAGCATTTGAGCTGGGACTATCTACATAATCCTTTCCATTCTATTCCTGCAGGTTTCCGTGTATATTTCAATGACACCGCTATTTTCGGGGAAGATGATGATTTTGTATGGGTTCCTTATGTAGATGAGCAAACTGGATATTCGGCCACTGAATTTATTACAGAACACTTAGAATGCGATGTTAGATATTACTGGAAAGTAGTTCCCACTACCAGAGAAGATGGTTTAGGTGAAGGTTATGACGCAATCAACTGTCCGGTATGGTCATTTAGAACGGAATTATATCCTAATATTGCTGTTGCACAAAATCCTTATCCTTCTAATGATAGTACCGAAGTATCTGTTGCATTAGGGGAGTTGCAGTGGGATTACATTGTTGATACAACACATTTCAACCCCTTAGGCTTTAGAGTGTATTTCAGTGAAACAGGTGAATTTGGAGAAGATGATGATTTTGAGTGGGTTTTGTATGAAGAAGACCGGGTTAATTATTCTTCTACGGATATTCTGCCTGAGCAGTTTGATTATTATGCGGATTATTATTGGAAAGTAGTTCCTACGACACGAGAAGGAGGTTTAGGAGATGGTTTTGATGCAAAAGATGTACCTGTCTGGTCTTTTTCTACCGAGCTAAATCCTGTTCCGGCAGTTGCGATGGATCCTATTCCCGCTGATCGTAGTGGAGAGGTGAGTGTTAAGCTGGATTCTCTAAAATGGAAATATGAAGATATAACTTGCGTAGAACCTTCCGGATTCAGGGTTTACTTCCATCATTCGGGTGAGTTTATCGATGACGATTTTGTTTGGGTGCCTTATTTAGAAGACCAGATCGAGTATGCTTGTACTGATTTTCTGCCCGAACTGCTTGATAACAGTAAGATTTACCATTGGAAGGTTGTTTCTACTACCAAAGAACAGGGAACAGGCGAAGGTGTTGATGCGGAAGATGTTCCTGTGTGGTCTTTCCGGACGGAGAGAGAATTATCTATAGATGAAGAACTTGAACCTTTGAAAACAGTGTTGAGGAGAAACTATCCCAACCCTTTTAATCCGCAAACGGTAATCAAGTTCAGTATCAGAGAAGAAACGAATACTAAACTTTCCATATACAACGCAAAAGGACAACTAATAAAAGTTTTACATAACGGTTTAATTGAAGCAGGGAAACATAGAATTGTCTGGAATGGAAAGGACAGAAGAGGCAGGGATGCAGTCTCAGGCGTTTATTTCTACCGTTTGCAGACTGACGAATATGATAAGATCAACAAGATGCTGCTGGTGAAATAACCCCAACCTTATCTCGTTGCCAAGCCCTGCTTGGCAATTAAAAAGGAAGATAAGATTTCCTTTCAGACTCCAAATGAGTTTCCATCTTTGTACTACGTTCCCAAGTAGTGCTTGGGAACGAGGGGATGGAGATCAAAGCTGCTTTTCTGCCAAAAAAGCACGGAAAAAAAGGACGAACATTACTCATAAGATACAAAAAATTAATCAAACAGGGAGTAATCATGAAAACACAATATGAAACAAAGGGTTTAAAGACATTAATGACGGTATCCTTTATTTTAATGATTACCACCACCTTACCAGGTATATTCAGTGAAGCCGTCCGTTTAAATGAGGAACCCGTGCATCGTTCACGAGGGTGGTTCGGCGGCACTAATAGTTTTCGTAAAATCGGATACAATACACATTACGTGTATTCTCGATTATCTTCTGATTCTTTAAGGCATGAAATAAGTTATGTAAACATTGAATCTCCTTGGTCACCGTTTACAATTAACAGAGCTCAGTTAGATGATTTCTACTCTGTGCGGACAGAATTTGATTTTTCTAAGTATTCATTAGTGGAGCCTATAATGGAAGTAACTCCCGATGAGTCAATGATTATTCTATATCCACGAACAAATGATTCTAATGATATACACCGGAGAGACCTTCATAAGTTATTAATCGATCAGAATGGAAACGTTCTCTCTCAAAACTCGCTGCACCCGCACGTTTATTCCGAACCTCATCTCATCGCGGACGACTCAAAGATAAACTTACTTTTCAGAACCGGTTATCCTTGCAGTTCAATTGATCTTTCCGCTTTTCATAAATTTATCGACATTTCGCGGGGAACCGATGATAGAAGAGAAGGATTTCCTTTTCATGAATCTCATATCATAGACAGCAGATTTCACAGCAATTCGGATATTTGGTTAAAAAGGAATGATTGGCCTACTTTCCACGGTTTGGTTACAACTTCCGGACAAGTTAGAGTCACAACAATAGACAATGGGACGGATTTTCCTGAAGAGGAGATATTTTTAGGCGGATTTATAGAAAATCACGAACCGGTTCACCTTCCCGACAGAGCGGAAGAAGTAAGAAATGAAGGTATTTGGCCATTCGGCAGAGATGAAAGGGACGATGCTATTGCTTATGTGACTGTTAACGGTAACAGGTATTCTTCCCGGATAGGTGAAATAAGGGAAGAAGACACTGATGACCCCGAATTCGAATGGATAGAAGGATATAATCAGTTTACAATCTATGACTCTTACCCTCCTTACGGGCCGGTAGGAGAGGAAGTTGGTGTCAATCGTATTTCCCGTGTCGACACAATATGGACGGAAGGGCCCGAGGGAATAGTTGAGAATACATCGGTATTCGTTCCTATGGAACTATGGATCTCGGGCAGCTTTGAAGGTAAGCAGACCTGGGCAAGCTCGCACGATATCTATCTTAAAGGCGATCTGACTTATGAAAATACTCCTGTAGGTCAGAAACCTGATGACAATCCGGTAAATGAGACTGATTTTTTAGGCATTATTTCCGAAAAATCTATCTATATCAAATACGGCCATTGGTGTCCGGTAGAGCAAAGAAGAATGAAACCGAATACGGAAGATATCTATATGTATGGCGCTTATGGTGCCTTTGGAGAAAGTCATATACCTTGGGAAGACGGAGTATTATCTTTTGAGTATCAGTATCCTAAGGGATCAACCCCCGATCAGGTTTGGAATGGTGAAAGATACACCAACATCGACCTGCATCTGTTTAAATACCCCACCTCACCTGCAAATCCTTGGCCTCCGGGCCTTGATTATCCCTGGTATAATCCACTTTGGCCGGAACCCGGCAGTATTCTTCATGTAGCCGGTATGCCTGATTACACTCCCAACCCTCATAATGCCGACCCCATTGCCCAAAACAGAGGCAATGCATGGCTGTTCGGTTCTGTAGCTCAACGCCGAAGAGGAAATACAGGTATAACATCATTTGGGTTTCGATTATATCCCTGGGATATTGATAATGAAATACGACCCCACACCAGACCTACTTATGGAAGTGTTATGAGTGGATATACGGGGTATAACAAAAAATATTTCGGGGATTCGAGATTTAATGAAACAGCTCCACCTCACTTTCCGCGAGGTACCGTATACGGACAAGGTGATGAACAACTGTTCCACTATTGGACTTCTACGGACGGTGTTGAGTTTACACCTGTATTATCAAGAGAACCGGAAGACTTCCATAATCTCAAAATGGCGGTTCACAAGAGCTCCGTCGCTATATTAGACGGAACAACCCTTTACCTGTTCCCCGATAATAGCGAACAATACGAGCAGATGGATGTTAACCTTCTCGGGGAGATGTCCCTTCAGGAAATGATACTCACCGGAGAGGGGCTGTTTTTATTGGCATCGAACTACCTCAAAGAGCGGGAATTATATAAGAGCAGACTTTACAATTACTGCCTGATGGATAATTCGCTGTTGCTTGTCGCCGAAAAAGAATTACCCAATTTGATACAAACCATTCACGAATTGGACGGTCGTATTCTCTGGGCTGCTGCCGCGGATGACGAAAATATCACTTTACACCAATACACCCCCTGCCCTTACCCTGATGCGCTGCCCCGCGACGTATCAGTAACTTTAGACGCCGTCTATACCTGGGAACATGGTATCGATGTCCCTGCATCCTATTGCCCTGAGAACAGCGTATTAGCAATACAGTCAGACGACAATGAGCTTATTATCACTGTTAATTACCAAAAAATGGAAGTTACAGATAATAATCTGGGCGGTAATCTTTACTCAGCTACGGGAGCCTTCCTGTTTCCGGATGAGGGTATAGCATTACAATTCCCCTCACCGCCGCCTTCACAAAACATAGAATGCCGGTTTCATAATATTCGTCCGGAAGGAGATAATATCAATCCCGAAGACAGTCCCATTGATATTATAGCTCCCGTTTATTGGGAAATTGAAAGCTCTCATCCCGACCCCGGAAGTTATAATATTTCTTTCAACTTACACAATCGCCTTGCCGGTGTGAACGACCCTCATTCCTTGCACTTGCTTTGTAGAGAAGAAAGCGGGACGGTTTGGCAAGATATAGGCCAACCGGATAAAGTTGATGAGTATCTTCTGACTTGGGAAGGCTTGTCGGGTTTCTCTGAATTTTCAATTGGTGGATACGGTGCAAATAATTTAAAACGACCTTATCCGGCAACTGCCTCAAATCCCGGTCCTGCAGATAATTCAACGGGAATAGAAATCACCCTGGAAGAACTAAGCTGGTGCTATGAAGTGGATATTGATCATGTCAATCCTTTAGGTTTCAGAGTATATTTTGGTAACTGTGAGGAATTCGAAGACAGTGAAGATTTCTCTTGGATACCTTATGTTGAGGAGCAGGAAGGATATTCCTGCTGTGAAATATTGCCGGAACAGCTTGATTATGACACGACTTATTATTGGAAAGTAGTGCCCACTACCAAAGAAGACGGCACAGGTGAGGGTAGTGATGCAGAAGATATTCCCGTCTGGTTTTTCACAACCGGTGATCCGGTTTCTATTGAAGATGAGGTTCTACCGGCAGTAACCGAGTTGCGTAACAACTATCCCAACCCCTTTAATCCGGATACCATAATCGAGTTCAGCATCAGAGAAGATACGAATGCTAAACTTTCCATATACAATACAAAGGGTCAATTAATAAAAGTTTTACATAACGGTTTGATCGAAGCAGGGAAACATAAGATTGTCTGGAATGGAAAGGATAGCAGAGGCAGGGATGCAGTCTCAGGCGTTTATTTCTACCGTTTGCAGACAGACAGTTATGACAAAGTCAGTAAGATGCTGCTGGTGAAGTAATTAGTACCTTATTAACTGTTCGTGCTTTTTTTGCCGGGAAACGAGGATAATTAATAAATCCTCGGTTCTTTACCTCATTCCTGCGCAGGCAGGAATCTATGCTGCGTAGTTTTGAACCTAATGGATACATGACTTCGCAGGTATGAATTTTTGGTTCCGGTTTGCCCAGGTTAAGTGTTAGGTTTAGTTCTCGCTGATTACGCAGACCTGCCGCTAAATCCACCTCTAACCTGAATAAAACCTGCAAGTTAAACAGTGAATTTAGTGGTCAGGCAGGGATGGATATCTTGATCAAGAAAAATATAAAAGAGGAAATTGAGATGAACGCGAGGAAAAAGATAAGTTATGTTTTGATGACCATCTTCTTTATAGCCGGTATGGTTTGCCTGGAAGCACAAACCGCCCTAGCCCAACTTGAGCAGGGGACGGCTCGGAAGACAACCCTTATCAGATAGCTACGTTGGAAAACCTTTTCTGGATTGCCGCAAGTGATGAGGTAGTTCCCGAACCCGATCGAAATACAAGATGGTCAAGTCATTATATCCAAACGGCAAATATTGATGCATCTGAGACAAGGGAATGGTTTGATGGAGCAGGATGGAAACCGATAGGAAGAATCAATCCACATTTTATAGGTTCTTATGACGGACAGAACCACACCATTGACTCTCTTTTTATCAATCGACCAAATGATGATTATATCGGTCTATTCAGTCTTACATTCGTTTCGACAATTGAAAATCTTGGAGTTACAAACGTTAATATAAACGGAAATGAGCTTGTTGGCAGTCTGATGGGATTTAAACGTAATTCCACCATTAGCAACTGTTACAGCACAGGCAGTGTAACAGGAAGAAAATCTCATGTTGGCGGCTTAGCAGGTATGCAAGTAAGTAATTCCGTCATCAACAACAGCTACAACAAGGCTAATGTGAATGGTGGGGACTGGGATGCCGGCGGCTTAGTGGGCTTTCGTGGAGCCTCCACCATCAGCAACAGTTATTATAACACCGAAATATCAGGACAAAGGGATGAAGGAAAAGGTGAACCCCGCACAACTGAACAGATGACCTATCATTATTGCGAAGATACTTATGTAGATTGGGATTTTGATGAGATATGGTCACCAGACTTCGATTATCTTGTAAATGACGGTTATCCATTTTTGAAATGGCAATTCAGTTATAATCCGAATGTAGCTCTAAATCCTTCGCCTGCAGATAATACTAAGGAAGTTTCCGTTGATCTAAAGGAGTTACAATGGGATTACATTGCTGATGAGGCAGATGTCAATCCTGCAGGTTTCCGTGTGTATTTATCTGATACAGAGGAACTTAGTGAAGAAGATGATTTCTTATGGGTGCCTTATGTGGAAGAGCAGGTAGAATACAAAAGTTCGGAGATACTGCCTGCACAACTGGAATACTTCACCAGTTACTATTGGAAAGTTGTTCCTACTACCAAAGAACAGGGGACAGGCGAAGGTGTTGATGCGGAAGATGTTCCTGTCTGGTCATTCAGGACAGAAAAAGATACCTCAATAGAACAACCTGAACCCCGTTTGGTGACGAAATTAAAAAACAACTATCCTAATCCGTTTAATCCCAATACAATTATCAGATACAGTCTCGAAGAAAAGACAAACGTTGAACTGCTTATTTATAATACAAGAGGACAGGTGGTTAGAAGCCTTGTTGATGACAGTTAGCGTGAAGGGAGATATGATGTCATCTGGGACGGAAAGGATAAGCAAGGAGGAGACGTGAGTTCAGGCGTTTATTTCTACCGTTTGCAGACTGACGAATATGATAAGATCAACAAGATGCTGCTGGTGAAATAATGCTAATCACAGGAGCCACCAGAATCAGGATACTTTTACTATAAATGAAATAACAATCGTAAATTCTGACCTCCTGATCTCAAAGATAACTTGATGACACGTTATTTTGCCGAATATGGTGCACTTTTCATTGCCATCTACACCAACCAAGAACAAAGAGCGAAGGGCAAAGAGCAAAACCCACAACTTTCAACCCTAAACTCTAACTGATCTTTTACAGTGCCAATTTTTAAGTCATAGGCTAACAAGGACATAGTTCTCCTATCAAAGTCTTTGGCACCACATTTTTAACAATCTACTCGATATCACCCTCTCTGATAGTTGGA
>PWNZ01000165.1 GCA_003564135.1 Candidatus Cloacimonadota bacterium | reverse complement strand
GTTTTCAACCTCGCAAACTCCAAGCAAATCCGGCCCCAAACCGCCGTTCACTTTTTTGATAATGGATGAGAGCTGATTCAGTTTTTTCTCCAGCACTTCCTCGGTCCATCCGGCCAGTTCGCTTCGCAGGCGGCTTTGCAGATAATCGGGGCGGTCAACCGAATCTTCCACATCAAAAAGATTTTCCAGGTTCCACCAGGTTAGATAGTAATTTTTCATGATAAGCTTTTAAATTATTCGGTTGAAACTACTGCTGTGATTGATCTAAATTGATATCAGGAATGATTCTTGTTTTAAACCTTTGCTGATTTAGCAACTCCGGGGTAAGAGCGGGGTTAATTTCTCTTTGAGGCTGCAGGCTAAGGGCTCGATCTGCAATTAATCTTGCATGTTCATAATTGCCGGTTGCAAGCTGTGCCTGAGCCAATGTAGTTTGCGCTTCCGTATCGTGATTGGATTGAAAAGATTGAGCTACCATTTCGTATACCTTCATAAATTCTTCAATCTGACCTTCACTAATATTTCCTTCCATAAATTGTCCAACCAGGGGCTGTAATTGAAATGTTCCTTTTTCATACTGGATGCTTCCGATTGATGGGTAACCAATCATCACAATCGGTAGCAGAAAAAATGGAAGAAGCATTCCAATTTTCCGTTCCTTAACAGTTTTAAATACCAATAAAAAAATAAGCACCGCAAACAGAACCACTCCCAGTATCAGCAGAATGGATTCGTGCGGGCATAAATTTTGGAAGAGATTCATGGCATTTTGTTTTTTTAGTTCAGTGATATTGCAAGTTTGGAATCATCATTTTGCGGACTGATTATCTAAAGTCAGATCTTTATGAGTGTTAAGAAATTTCTAACTGCTCACGAGTGACTTTTTTGTTACGGTTCATTCATTATTCCCGGATTCTTGTATAAGTTTCAGAGCCATATTCCGGTATTTTATTGCTTTTTTATAACCGGGCTTTAACGAAAGTGATTTATCAAACAAATTGAGAGCTTCATGAGTATTTTTCTGGCTAAGCATGATCACTCCTTTTTCCGTAAGCATCCTGTAATTTTCAGGATTTAACTTCAGAACTTTGTCTATTTCTGCAATGGCATCATTCACTCTTCCCGAGGCCAGCAGGGCTACAGCAAGATAGTGCCTCACTTCTTCGCTGTCCGGGTTGATGCCCAATGAGCGTTTCAGCGCCTTCTCTGTCAGGCCGAAATTTCGCAGTTCATATTCGCAAATACCGATAAGGTACCAGGTACTGCCCGAATCCTGAGGCGCCTTGTTGTAAAGAATGTGAAGGGCATCTTTGAATTTACCTCTCTTTATCAGGTTTTTTGCATATTCAATGAAGTACTTTCCTTTTTGAGTCAGATTTATCAGCTCTCCCCAGTATTGCGCGGCTTTAACACTATCACCTGTGTATTCGAGCAGATTTGCCATACTCTCCCTTGCGGTAATGCTCTCAGCATTCAGATCCAGGGCTTTCAGGTACCACTCTTTGGCTTTTTCTGCCTCATTCAGGTTGGCCATGGCATTGCCTGCATTCACGCAGTAGGTGTCTTTCTCTTCAAACTTAAGTGCCTTTCTAAAGTACTCCGCCGCTGTTTTATATTTCTTTTTCTGGTGATAAAGCAGGCCGAGGTTATTCAGAACTGTGGCGCTTTCAGGGTTGATTTCAAGAGCTTTCTTATACTGTTTTTCAGCTTCTTCGAACTCTTCATTTAGAAAATGACGCACGCCAATATTGTTGATTTCGACAGCTTCTTTCATCACTTTTTGCTTTTCATTTATTGGTTTCGTATGAATTGTTACCTCGAATGGACTCGTCGGTTGGGTATCTATTTTAAGACAGTAAACCTCCCTCTCGAGAGGCTTTGAGAAAATTGTTTTCCAAAATACTTTGACTTAAAAAAATTAAGTTTTAAGCCCGGATGTTTATGTCTGCCTTTTCGGACCCACCCCTAACTCCGCCAAGGCTTCGATAGGCAGGCCCGTCCCCTCCCTGTTATCTACCTGAATTCAACAATTCCATCAATACTCATTAATTAAAACATATCATCTTTGATATTTCTTGCAAGGCCTTTGGCCATATCCGGAATATTGAGCTCCGGATAGATCACCTCAATATCATCAAATGACATATCGAACGGTTCGCCTTCTTTGTAATGAACCGGAAAAACGATACCGAACTGAATATCTGGGCCCCATTCAAAACCGGCCAGCCTGTGGCGCCAGATTTTTGAAACAGACAGGAAACCGACACCAAGACTTCCTCTTGCGAACGCATTCACATCAAACTTGAACTTCGGGTTGACCGTCACCCTTCCTTCAGCATCGAGTTCTATGCCGTCAACCGGTGTCCAGTTTACGTCAACGGAGGCAAGTGCTTCGCCTTCCAGGCCAAGTGTTCCGGCAAGTTCAATACCTCCTGAGAGACTTGCAATAGCTACACTTACGCCCAGGCCAAGATCGCCGCGAAGAGTCAAACCTGCATCGGCAGGAATGGCAAAAACGCCACGCCCGGCCAGGGTGGTTTCTTCTTCCCTGTCGGGATTGTAGGTTACCTCGGCGTAGAGTTCGCGAAGCTGGCCCGGGCCGAAACCGGCTTCGAAATCGAGTCCGCCGCCTATCTGAGCCACAAGCCCGATACTGCGCGGCCCAAGCGGAATGGCAAAGAGCGGAATCTCGATAGTAGGCGCCCTGAAAAGGTTTCTCTGGATCTGACGCCGCGGAAATACATCGACGGTACCGGGCAGGCCGATGCGCCCCTGCACCTCCATTTCACCGTTGGGCAGAAAGCTGACACCTGCTGTGGCTTCAAGCCAGGGAGTTAAACGGAGGGTGAGGCTGCCGCCTCCGTACACCCTCATGGCATCATCCGGTTCGCCGGTGGGCTGGCCTTCTTCATCGATCGCGCGGTTGGTGGCGCCTACGCTAACCTGTCCGCTGAGCATGCCGCGGCTGTAATCGGCCGAACCGAAGATAGTGAGCGCACCATTTTCGTACTCCACAGATAGAGTAGCGTTTACACCGGGGATATCGGGCCGGGCAGTTCCGGATACCGACACACTATACTCCTCATCACCGCTCTGTTTTGATACGGTGGCTTCAACACGACCGCTTTGGATACCGGGCACATCGGAGGAGATATCGAATGCGCCGCCGATGGAGAACCCTTCATCGCCGTAGCGCACATTCATGGTGCCGCGTTCAATGCCGGGAATGTCGAGTTCGGCTTCGCCGTCGGCCGCAAAGTTGCCCTCGCTGTATGTGGCCGTGATGGAGGCATTTTTGATTCCCCTCACCTTGCCTTCGGGGATGCCGATTTGTCCGCCGATGGTCCAAGTTTCATCTTTGTATTCTACCGAAATGGAGGCCGGATCGAATAGTTCGGAGTCAAAGTTGAAAGCGCCTTCGAGTTCAAAGCCACCGGATGTGGAAGCTGCGGCTCCGATGTGGCCTTCGCCTACGTGTTCGATGCCGAAGTCAGTTCTGCCTTCAAGGCCTAACCCTCTTTGATTGCTGTAAAATACTTCAAGACTGGAATTTTCCACTCTGAAAGGAGATGGCACATTAATTTCTTCAGCTTCAAAAAGTTTTCTCAAACGGAATTCAGCTCCGTCGATAATCAGCTCGATGTCTGCATCGCTAATAAATGGAACTGTTGGAAGGACCTTTCCTCTGCCCACAAATCCTTTCCCTGGATCGATATCCAGCTCTTCAATCTCAATCGGACTCAAACCGGGCAGCCGCAGACTCTGAAAAACTCCTCGGTTACCGGGAATATTATCGTCTCCTTTTAAGGCAGCGTTTAACGTTTTTTGTTTATCAATACCCCCGCCATAAATGCCCGGCATCTTTTTAAGATAAAAGATCATATCACCATACCGGGCAGATACTCCCTCACCTCCGACTTCCTGCCCGCTTTTATATGCATCCACATTCAGGTGGGCAATTTCATCTGAATTATCATTTTCATTCAAAACCAATTGACGTACCATAACCCGATTCCAGATCCTCTTTGGTTCATCACCTTCAGCCATGGGCAGATCACCTATTGGTGTGCCACCACTTGGAGATGTAAAGAGTTTGAAATCAGATTGATCACCTAATGCTTCAATTTCAGTACCAGATAGAGGCTCGAGCATTTCCCAATGTTTGCCTTCTTTAATCTTATCCCGGTCCCAAAATTTATCAGGATCACCACTTACTTCTCCAAGTGTAAATTCTGCATCCTCAAATATAACATTGTATACTTCTTTGATATATTTCGTTCTTCCGGAAATTCTTAAGCCTTGGAAACTGAAATGATCTGATTTAAATACACCTATTGCTCCAGACAACTTTTGATTTATATGATTTGCCAAACGAGATCCCGAGCTTGAATTTGCTCCCGCCTCTAATAGTTCATAGTTCTCAGGTTCGTCATCTCCACCCATTTGATTTTCTACAATATGATCAACCTGGAAATTTGTAGGAGTAGCTTTGAGATCCCAAAAAGGTATTTCAGAGTGTTCAGATTTAAGAATATCTTTTTCTCCTGTTATGAGAAGATTCTCATTAACACCTCTTCTTCTTTTGGGTTTAAAATAATAAACGCCTTCTCTGGAACGTCCCCCTTCTGAATCTGCTTCTTTAATTAAATCATCAAATCCATCTTCAGCACCACTTTTTACATTACTTTTCCATTTGTTAATCTGATCGGTTGATCGACCATATCTATATTGAAATGGCTTTTGAGCATCAAATTTTGATTTATTCCTTTGTTTGAAGCTTGGAACTTTAATCTTGTCAAAAGCCAGTTTTCTTGGTGATTCATTCATGTAAAATTTCACCATATCACCATCCTTTCGATAACCATAAACTCTCTCATCATTTGTTTCCACAGGTGTAACTCCTGATGGGGGTTGTGGGAGTGTTTCATCTTCCCTCTGTATCACTTTCCGCCTCACCGCCCCCTGTTGCACCGTATGCGTGAGTTCGTGTGCCAGCAGACGTTTGCCTTCTGAAGATTTCGTAGCGTACTGTCCACGGTTGAAGTAGATATCGCTGCCAACCGTAAAGGCTTTTGCGCCGAGTTCACTGCTCATTTTCTGCGCATCACTTCCGGTGTGAATATTTACTCCGCTGAAGTCCGCACCCATTTTGCCGCCCATCTCTCGCTGTATGGCAGGCTCAAGCGGGCTTCCCGTGCCTTTGGTCGCCGAGATTTTAGATGCCAGTTCGGGCGAGGCTTGCATTCCGCCTCCATCTTTCGCCTGCACCACCGGTTTGGTTTGCAGAATTTCCTCATCAAACTCCCCGCTATTAAGGGGGACTGAGGGGGTGTTTTCTACCTGCATTTGAAGCATCTCCTCTTCCTCGGTCTCTTCCATCTGAACTATTTCTTCTTCGTCACCGATCGGCTCCATCTGCAGTTTCTCTTCCTCTTCTAAAGGCTGCATCTGGAGTTCCTCCTCTTCACCTTCAACCTGCATCTGAATGGGCTCTTCTTCCTCCATATCCGGCTGCATCATCACGCGGTTAGCCACGGCATCAGCCTGCTGCTCATACTCATCATCCGGCCGGCCGATCTCTAATTCCGGCTGGATAAAGGGATTATGCCTGGCTTTTGGCAGGCCAGTATCCGGAATTCGTTGTATGGTCAGCGGTGCGTACATTGTTTCAGATGGTTCTGCGGTTTTTGCCGTATTCGCGTTTGATGCCTTCCATTATGTCGGCCAGCTTTACTATACTCTCATCGCGCTCGAGTACATTCAGCAGGGCGTGTTGTATTACATTCATGATGGTACCGCCCGGCATTTCATATTCACGGGCTATTTTTTTTAAATCGATATCTTTACCCAGCTTTGCCGATTTGCCGAACCCTTCTCTCCATAATCGAAACCGTTCTTCTTTGCCCGGTACCGGAAAGTGAATCATCAGCTGAAAACGCCTCAGAAAGGCTTCATCGATGTTGTTTTTGAAGTTGGATGCAAGAATAACCAGGCCGTTGTGGTCTTCAATGCGCTGCAGCAGGTACGAAACCTGCTGGTTGGCGTAGCGGTCGTGGGCATCTTTGGTTGCCGTACGAGTACCGAACAGGGCATCCGCTTCATCAAAGAAAAGGATCCATTCCCTGTTTTCGGCACGGTCGAAAATACCGGCCAGGTTCTTTTCAGTCTCACCGATATATTTGGATACGGTTTGTGAGAGATCGATCCGGTAAACATCTCGTCCGGTTTTTTTTCCCAGCAGCGTGGCGGTGAGGGTTTTTCCGGTTCCGGGTTGTCCGTGGAACAGCGCCTTGAAGCCGGGGCTCAGATATTTCTCCATACCCCACTCCTGCATTAATTTGTCGCGCTTCAGTATCCAGGTTTCGATCTGTTTAAGCTGCTTCAAAACGACATCCGGCAAAACCAGATCGCCCCATTCCATTTTGGTTTCGAGCAGTTTGGCGGGAAACTCCGCACTAAATCCGGGCTTGCGGTATTCGCCGGTGGTAAAAAGCTCCAGTACCTCGCGCGAAACTTTCAGCGCTCCGCTCAGCAGCGGTTCTCCTTTTTCAACATCATCCAGCCAAAGAATGCTTTCTCTTGCAAATGGATGGGATGTATCAAATGCTTTGAGGACAGAAAAACGCCTCTTCAGATCTTTGCCGGCAAGAATGAATACAGCTGTCTCTCCCGTGGGGATAAATCCGGAGTGATGTTTTGCCTTTCTGCCGCCGAATTCCGTGTAGACCTGTTTCGTGTTTTTGTTGATGGCCAGAAACAGGTCGAGCAGTTCCGGCTTGATGTGGGGCACCAGTGCAAGTATCAACAGAAACCGCTCCTCAAATCCAAAGCCTCTTTTTCGGATGAATTGCGCAAACGTTGACCGGCTCCCATCCAGAGGCGGCGGCTCTACATGGTACACGTCCCTGTATTCCGATTTTTCCCTGCCGTTCAGCCTGGAACGCACATCGAGGATTTTGCGAAACCAGTTCAGTTCAGCTTTAAGGTCGGCAGCATTATATTTGATTTTTTCGGTTACCATTCAACTGTGATTATATAAGGGTTCCAGGGCATTTTGATGATCGAGATGCCCCACGGCAGCCGGTTCAGCAGAACATCCACAGATGTGCGTTCCACGTTTAGTTTCCAGCCGCCAAAAGTTCGGTCGCGGGATATCAGCCCTTTGCGTTGTAAAAATGTACCGCGAAGAGCCTCCGGCGAGGTTCTCTTGAGAGCACTCCATTGCTCTATGACATTCACCAGAAGATTCCGGCTCTCTTCCTTTTCTTGCGGTGTTAGTTCAATACCGTAATTAACCGGATACTCCGGTTCTATCCCGCAAAATAGTTTGTTTAGCAGGAGTTCCTCTTCAGGTGCTTCCTGATTCCACGTAACAAGATATTGCAGCAGGTGCACCGCACGTTCGCGGGCTGTTTCAGTGATAAACATCTTCTCTTCAATCAATCCGATGCGGCCGAAAAAGGTGTTAAGAAAAGGGTGAAGGATCACCATGCCGGCATTAAGCACCAGCCCATCCTCTGTTTCTCCATATTCTGAAAAAACCCGGAGAGTATCTCCCGGGGCTCCTTCGATGAAATCCTGAGCAGAACCCTTATCTGTTTTGCGTAAAATTTCTGTATCAGGGTGCATATTTTCATCGACTGACGGCTTTTTGAACTCCGGCTTCTCATTTTGTTTTTTAAAATCCTTATCCGGCCTGGCGCTCATGTTTTTCTGCTCGTCAGGCTGATCCGCCTGCCTGTTTTTTTTCAGGAACTCCAAATCACCAGATTTTTCTGCTGAGGCTTCCTTCCCTTTATTCGTCTGGCGTACATTTCCGGGTTGATGTGATTTCAGCACTTTTTTGTGGTGCTCTTGTATTGTCAGAATCAAATCCCGAACCAACGTTTCAGTTTTTGCAGATTTTGCCTGGCGACTCTGCTCAAGCTGCGGAATGAGCTGATCAAGAAGTGGTCCGGCCGCCTTTTCAACAGAAGCACCCGTTTCAGCATCTATAGTCCATTTCCCATCGGATACAATCAGAATCATTTGAACGATCTCTTTTCGAAGCCATGAATGAGACGGGGTTAGCGATTGTGGTTTTAACAGGATTTGTTCCGTCAGATTCTTCCAAAGCCGGAATCTCAGATCACGGTATGGAATAAACCCCCTTATTTTTTTTAGCTGCCCGCCATCAAGCAGAATCCCGGCAAACCGGATGAGCGTGATCAATGACCTTCTGCTTTCAGGTGCATCCGGTGAATGGTGCTCAATACAACCCTTCAGAATTTCAATCAGATTTCTGTTACTGTTTTGAAGTATGAAACGGTGAAGCTGAATGGAATGGGTCAGTTCTGACTGCAGTATTTTCACAGCCACATCGCTGTGTTCCCCAAGAAGTTTCAAGAGAATATTTGAGAACCCCATCTGCCTCAATTCGGCCGGTGTATTCCAGGGCATCTGGCCGTTTCTGAGAAAAAATATAAGAATGCGGGCTATAGCTTCTTCTTCCGGAACAGCTACAGCCCGCACATCTTTCTTAATTGGTATCGATATTCCAGAGTTTTTCAGTTCCTGCTGCATCTGTATTGAAAACAGATACTCTTCAAGAATTCTGCTGAAATTTTTCTGGAATTTTTGAGGAAGCTGCTCAGCTAACAGGCTGAGGTTCACATTGCCAAGGTCCACTTCCATCCTTTCAATTATGACCACCCTGCTGTCTGTTGAAACCCGGTCGAATGTCTCTTCCATTAAAGGCAGCAAAGTGTTATGAAAAAGTGTACTGATTTCCGATTGCAAATTCCGTTCGTTATCCAAACCAGGCGGAAGTTCAATCTCAAAAATCTGCTTTTTCATGATGTGGTTTTGGGATGGCATCACACTATTTCATCTTCATTATTCGTGGTTTCATCGGTTAAAGTCGATCGAATTGATAAACCCGCTTCTGCCTGCAGACGGGTCTACATTCAATGACCCCATCAGACGGTTTACACTGAATTCATCCGCACTTTCCAGTTCATTTCTTGTGAGCGGTTGTTCGGAAAGTGAAGGCGAAAGCCTGTTTATCAGAGACTCCTTATTATCTCCTCTGGTAAAAGTGATGTTTCTGTTTTCAAGAAAGTTTCTCAAATCGTTAACAGTAAAATCTTCCAGATGGTTGTTTATATTGCCTCTCTCAATGCGGGGTGCAACAAAAAAAGTAACCTGATCTTCATCAGCGAAATTGCCATTCAGATCAATTGCTCTCGCAACGAGATTATAAGTTCCGCTTTCAAGTGGCCCTACAACAAACTGAAAATCTTCATCTGCAGTAGTTTCACCAATTTGTTCACTATTTAAATGCAACTCAATAGTGCTGATTGACTCGATATTGGTCAGTTCAAACTCTGTCGGAATTTCCCTTTCTACCGCAAAGGTAGCCTCATTTTCCGGCTGTCTTATTCGGATTGTTGGATTCTCGATTTCTTCCCGTTCTAAATGCAGTGTTATTGAACCACTAAGCATCTGGCCGGTTCTGTCATTAACCGCCACAAAAGTGAATGTGTGAGGTTCGGGAATCGGATGAATCAGAGTAATTATAAGAACCTCTCCATGATTCTGAATATTTACTAAATCTTCTTCATGGTCTGTTTCCCTGAACATAAATCCGGGGAACTCCTCAAGTACCACCTCCACTGTTTCTCTCAATCTAACAGTCAGTTCAAAATGGTGTTCAAGCTCTTCCTCCTGCCTCCTCATGTTCAGCGTGATGGTTCCGACTCCCCGCTGTCCTGTTTCTTCATTATGTGCCAGGTAGTTGAATGAGTAGCGGTCTTCAATGGTGCGCAGGAGGGTAACCGCGAGTACTTCCACACGATTTTCGACCCTCACAACCTCTTCATTGTGATCTGTTTGCTCAAAAACAAAATCCGGAAAGTCTTCAAGCCCTGCTGTAACCGTCTCTTCGATTCTTGTCTCAAATTCGAAATCGGTCATTCGTATCAATCTGTCGGTAACAAGAACCGTTACTATTCCCTCGTCCTGCATTCCGTTGCTCCGTTTTTCAGCAACATATCTGAATTTGAGAATTCCCGTAAACCCTTCAGGGGGAGTAATCAGCACACTGCCTCTTTCATCCTGCAATTCCGCCCTGGCATCATTTTGATTCACAGGCTCTATGCTCCTAATTGCAAGGTTACGAACAACTTCTTCATCCGGTACGCAGTATTCGTTCTCCCGGTCATACCATTCATGATCGTTGTAGAGCAGGTTCATCACAACCGGTGTGTCACGGTATGTAAATCCGAAATCGGGACGGGCATACGGCGCCACGCGTATGTTGCTCCTCGCCTCGTCATCGTCGCACAGCGGAATGGATATTTCTTCCTTCCCGCAGCAGCGGTATGGCAGCATAAAATCAGCGATCACTCTTTGGCTGTTTTCTTCATGATCCCCATATACCACGATAAAGGTTCCTCCCGGAGGCGTACCTGCCCCATGCTCCATGCCGGGGTGCTTTTCAAGAAACCCGGAAAATGTGTGGTTTTGGTTTCTGTAATGCAGTTCGTGGAAATATTCTCTTCTGCGATACGCGTAATAAATACGAAACAGCGGATGATAGAATATTCGATCAAGCACCTGATAGACTAACCTTGAGATAATAGAAATTAGCTCCTGTATATGATTCAATTCGGTGCCGGCCTCAATCTCTTCCGCAAAAAAAGCCGTGTCAAGCGGGTCAAGATTTTCAAAGATGCTCTCGACGACATGCTCAATAATGGCTGAATAGTTATCTTTGAGCTCCTCGAAATGGTCTGTGAACTCATCAACACAGGATGGCAGAGACGTACACAGCAGGGTTTGGATATTTTCATAGATTTGCTCAAAAATTTCTTTTGCTTCGTCGGGAAACGGGGGTTCAAAGTCTTCTTCTTTTTTACGTGCAATTTCCTCAAAAATCTGATACCAATCCCATATTTCAAGTCCGCTTTTTAAAAAATTTGCAAGCTGATACCGGAAAGTGATATAATCCTCATGCAGATCGTGGTAACCTTTGCTGTAATCAACCGGCATCACTTCAACCGGTTCGGTGTCGCCGTTTAACCGGAGTGCAACCAGGTCGAACGGCAGGTTGTGTCTTCTGATCGTCTCGTTCAGGGTGGCAATCACATCAGAGCACGGTTTACCGAGGCCGCCTTCAATCCTGAAAAAGTTAAACCGGCTGCGGTCGTGATGAAGGGGTTTATAGACCGCCGTATCGGGCACACTTGCACCCTCATTATGGCTGTGGTTGTTTTCGTAGGAGAGCGCGCCTTCGCCCGTTGCACACCATTTTACCAGATCGTAGTTCCAGTTCTGTTCGAGTGAGCCGCGATCTCCCTCTTCCGTGATTTCGGTGAAATAATAGGGTATGGCCCTCTCGGTGAGTGTGGATTGCTTTTCGGCGCTCGGCGTTACTTTCAGTACAAAATCATCCGGGTTTTGAACAATTCGCTCATCAAATTTTTCAACCATGAGAACGGCTCTCTTGAAAAGCGATCGTGTTTTGCCGGAAAGGTGTTTCTGGCCGTTCTGAATGGGCGAGAGTATTAGCTGCTGGCGGAATTCCGAGGGCACACACTCATCCGTTATCTCCCCGAGCAACAGGTGCCTTGGGAAGAGATTTATGTCGGGGCAGCACTGTGTCAAAAGTTCGAATGAAGCTTGCCTGAACTCCCGGTACGTGAGAATCAGGTCTTTTACAAAATCGTGATAATACTGGATTCCAAAGTGATTTTCTTCCTCAGCGAACAGATCTTCCCACTGGGTTATTTTATTATTGATGTCGCTGAATGGATTCTCTTCAAAATCTGAACTCAAAACTGGCCTGAATGCCTCCCAGGCTGTTTGCCAGTGTTCGAAAAGGGTTCGCACGGGGTTGTTCTCTTCTGCAAAGAGAACGTCTGCATACGGTTTGCCGATTTCCTGAAGGCTGTCGAATTGAGTAAATGGCGGGGCAAATTCCGCTCGTTTCAGGGTAAAATCTTTCAGTTCAAAACGCTGCGGATAGAGTTTGATCTCTTCGTTTCCGGTTCTTTCCAGGATTTTCTCAAGATCTGCCTTGTTCACGAGCAGTTTGCGGATATTGAGCCTGCGCTCAACACCGATCTCGTCGCACCCTTTGCTGAGGCACGATTTCAGGTTTTTATCGAACATCTCAATGAAGAGCATCATCACCTTGTCACTGAGGTCAAGATCCTCCAGATCATTGATCTCATCACCGTTTTCCGATTCAAAATCATCAGAAAGTAATTCCAGCAGTTCAAGGTTGTACTCTCCGGTCTCCGGATCATTGAAGGGACGGTAATCTCCAAATTCATCGGCCGGGTACTCCCTGTATTTTGTGATCTCACAATCGCAGAGCTGTATCAGGTAACCTTCGGATGTGATGCCCGCTCCTTCGGTCATCAGAATAGTATCTTTTCCGGTTCCCGATTCTGTTCCAGGGACAAATTTCAGTTTAAATCCGCATACAATTCCAATGCCCGTGAGCCCGATGCGGGTCAGCCTTCCCTGCTCCTCAAGGTACGACACCATCTGGTTGAGCTGGCTGTGAGTTAAAACCTGGTTTTTTTCAAACAGCGGATATGAGTGATGAACTTGTGTGGCCATAATTTTTGTGGTTTAAGCGCTTCCTAAAATTGAGTTGTTGAGGATCATCGCTTCCTCGAGGGTATCCGAGGCCTCGCAGTCGTGCAGACGGCCAACCGGATAGACATTCCGTAATTTTTCAAGAATATCGATGAGGCTGCCGAGTGCCTTCGACAGTTCCTCCGGATCTTTTTCTTCGCGGGCATTCAGAATCAGCCATTTTTTGTAGCTTGTTTCAAACTCTTGCATTTGCCGGTTGCTGATCCAGCAGACCCTGAGGAATACATGTGCCGGGGCTTCAAACCGGATCTTGCGTTCAAAAAATCGCCGGAAATCCATATTCCCGAACCTGCCCTGCCAATAGGGCAGCACCACACTGGCGATATATTTGTAAGGATTGGTGAGCTGACAGTGCTCGCAGTCGGGATCATAATAGATGGACATGAGCGGGTTCTGCACGGTTTCGTCATTCACACGGGGCCTCAACAGGATGTGCTCAACAAGGTGCAGGCCTTCGTTGCTGAGGAATTTTTCGTAGAAAAATTTTGCCAATTTTTCCGTTTCTGCAGATGCTTCGTCAGTAGTGCTAAATTCTTTCGGACTGATTCCAAGCTCTTGTCCAAACCGGCTCGTAAGCCTCAGCCTTCCCTTGCCATCCTCGTCTTCAAAGAATATATAGCGGTCTTTGCGGCCGCCATTGCTGATCACATCCCAGATAAACTCTTCACTTCGCTCTTCCATCTCAGTCGTAGCTTCGGCTTCTGTTTCTGCGCTGCCTTCGGCAGATCCGGTAAGCAGCGCATCCTCCGGGTCGTTCGAGTATGGGGTATCATAAAGAGTGTATTCTATGGTGTAGGTTGTGCCGGTCTGTTCAGCGTTGATATCAAAATAATTGTCAATCGGAACGGTAAAGTTATTCCTGTTGGATTCCGGATTGTTGAAAAATTCATCCTCAAAAATCTTCATCAGATCAGAGATCACGCCTTCGGTATCCACTTCGGAAGCAAAATCGGTTTTTGAACTCACAGCGATGATCCTGCTTCCGCAGCGGATCACAAATGAAAAAGTTCCTGCCTCCCCGGTGATCTCATATTTCTCCCGCTGCACCCCGTTTACGATCAGTTCCTCAACAACTTCGGCGGCTTCCGTCCTCCGGCTGAAACTTGCACCATCAGGCTGTGTGAGCAGCACTTCATCTGCATTGTTTCTCACCTCGAAACCGAACACTCCTCCGGTTTCGGTAATGACAAAATGATCGGAAAAAGCAAGATTTTCGGGCGGTGTATCATCAATGCCCACCTGCAGCGATGCCCGTCTTTCAAGGCCCGATTTGTTATCGATGTGCCATAACTTGCATCGATCCCGGTAATTGAACGCAACTCCGCGGCTTGAACTAATCTCCGGATACGCGTTCAGGAATGTGAGTTTATCACGGATCAGCCTCTCTTTTCCATCAGTCTCCTGATCCATTTCGGTGAGCCGGTATGTGAGCGTGGCATAATCGGTAAACTGCTCGGCAAAGCGGGCCATCAGGTGATCCAGGAATTTGTTTCGCCGTTGGATGAACAGTTCCTTACTTTCGGCCATCTTGTTGAGTTCATCCGGATATCCGCCATCATCAAACAGTTCTTTGCTTTCCGGTATAAGCTCGATAAGATTCTGTGTATAGTAGGTGCGTCCGATTTTGAACTGTCCGTTTTCTCCTCTTTCCGCATTCATGGAATAGAGATCTTTTACATGAGATAATTGAGCCATGTAATTGGCCAGAAGCTGTTCAAAAAAGAGCAGGTAGCCCCTGAGCTGGCGGGCCTGCATTTTTCTCGCACGGCTTACCGTTGAAGGCAGTCCGTCAAATCCCACGCCGTAAGCGGCCGGAAACTCCTCTTTGATGCTGCTGTAACTGTCGAGGCCGAGGAATTTTCCTTTAGGTGGCTTCAGATCCCTAACAGGATTTCTGATTTTTCCGGTTTCGGTTTCTGATTCCAGCACCATGACGCGCTCCCTTACTTTGGAACGGTTGGCCTGGTAGGGCAGCTGCTCCTTATAAAATGTAATCTTGGAATCGGCCGCTGAAAACCGTGGTACATAGTTCAGATGGTGGGCAAGATGCAGACACCATTTTACGCTTTTGGGCTCGATCTCATCCTCAGCCCCTTCCGGAATGTTCGCGATTTCAATATGCCTGATAGCCGCCACACTCTCAATATTCATAATGATTTGTACCAGGTCCGAAACATAGATCACTTTTCTGCGGGCCGATTTCTCCAGCTCACTGTCAATCACATAGCCATGATCGAGCAGCGGACCTTCAAAAATCTCCTCGGTCGAAATTCCTTTCTCCGCCATTTCACCAAGCGAATAAAACGGGACGGGGGGTGAAAGAAACGATGCAATTCTGTGTTGGATCTGAGCCTGTACTTCTTCCACATCTGCCTCCAGTTCCAGCTCAATGTCGGCACAAACTGCGATCTTCTCTACCTTCAGGGCGTTCAGCTTCAGGTAATCCTCGCACAGATTCCGGTTTGAATGAATGCGGGCTTTCACTTTTTTCACAATCGAATGAACCTTCATCACCTTTGCCCGGTATTTTTCTGCCATTCCGTCAATAGCAGCATTCAGATGTGAGGATGATGCATCGAGTACGAGCAGGCCGTTCCCGGGTGCGGTTCCGCTGAGGGTGAAGATGTTGTCGTCGTCAATTTCAACATCAATGCGGTACCCGGTGGGTATATTCAGGACGCGAACAGAAGGCTTTTGGGCGGTTTTGCGGATCTCCTCCTTTTCCGTCCAGTCTACCGTTTCGTCATCCCAGCGTGCAAATTCCATTTCAACCTCAATCCTCACCTGGCTGAGCTCGGCAATTCCCGGTTCTTCAAGCGGGATAGTTTCAATCAGAATATTACGGTTCAGGTCGCCATGGGTTTTGCACGACTCAAACTCGAGCAGAATGTTGTAGAGCGGCCCGATCTTTAATTCATCTTTATTGCCATTTTCAAAAGTCAGCTCATTCTCTGTGATATCGGCCCATACCCGAACTTCAGGATGTTCGGCCAGTGTGATCCACGCATTTTTAACTCCCACGAAATCGCATTCTTCGTCCGATTCGTCGGTTACTGAGACATCGATAATCAACTTCCGCAGGTCATTCAGAGTCAACGGCCTATTGGGCAGTATTTCAGCTGCGGTGAAGAAGTTTTTGATATCCTTCTGTTCCGGCTTCGTGGGGTCTGGGGCCAGGATGTCTTCGATTTTTTGATTGGATCTGTAGCCCAGTTCGGTAATGGCATAGCTGAGCACTTCCAGTATCGTTACACCGGGATCGTGTGTATTATAGTCGGTCCAAAGCTTCCCGGCCAGCTTCTGAATGTGCTGAATGCCGAGTTCCCGAAGTTCATCGTAACGCATGCTTTCGAGTTTGGGAGCTTCTTTCGATATGTTCAGGTTTTCATCCATTACCGGCCATTCATTTCAAATTGATTGATCAGCATCCGCAATCATCGGTTTCGAGTTCTTTAAAGGCACTCACTTCATTGTCATCACAGGCACACTCTTCCGTTTCAAGTACATGTATAATGTGAGACGGGGCAGATCCAAGCACTGATGCAGCCGTCGTGGCTTCCGCTTCCTCTTTTTCTTTTTTGATGGGAACAGCAGAGCCGGGCTGCGGAATGATGTGCACCATTTTAAAACAGGTCACAAAATCGACATACGGTCTTTCTTCAACAAAATGGAGAATTTTTGATTGGTGAACCCTTCCGCCAAACACCACATCCGGCGTATTCTGAAAAGCCCAGGGCGACAGAAAAGATTTGATCTCCTGTTCAAGTACTCCCTGGTAAAATCCGCCGTCAATTCCTTCCCGGAAATTCACATTAAATTCCACCCGTATCTCTTCGTAGAGCGGATTCTTCACATAAAGCTGAACATGTTCGGCTTTGATCTTTTCCAGGTACTCTTCAATTTCGGTGAGCACAATCAGACTGGTTTTTGGTTTGAGAGGATCAACGGCATTTTTGTTGATCATATCGGAAACCACGATGATGGAGACGTTGCCCGGGGCAATTTCGGAGTAGTTCTCCAGTGTACCTTTAAAAATGGTGTGATTGAGACATTTCACCTTATAAACGGATGGAAATTTCTGGAGTATCAGCCGTTCATAATCCCAGATGGTAACGGCACGCCGTTTGTGGCGCAGACGCTCGCTCACCCTTGTATAGAATGCACTACTCTCTTCCTTCACAGCCCCGCCAAACGATGAAAACGGCTGGATCACTTCAGCGATGGCGGAATCACTCTCTTTCAGTTTGGCGATGGTTCCGGCCGGCAGTGGCTTGACGGCATGATTGGGATCGTTGTTATTGTCTTTGAATACGGCTTTAACGGCTTGTGCCCGGATATCCACCAGGTCGGAAATTGCCCCGCTCTCATCGTCAACCGAAACCCGGAGCCACACCAGATTCTCAGGCAGAAGAGTGTGATTCAGCGATGCATTTTTGGGAACACTAAACCGGATAATGCCAGATGTAAGAAGCTGATTGGTGGAGTCGGACAAAATCTGGCGTTCATTAAACGGCACCCAATGATCGCCGGCGAGATAGCTCCAGTGAACTTCCTGGCGTGGCAGGTCGGGGTCGGCACTTCCTTCCGACACCTGGAAGAGTAGCGAGAGATTCCTGCCACCGGTAAAATTTTTCACCCCGATATAGAGGCTTCCTTCCGATGTAAAAACCGGCAGCATGGTATTTTCTTCCTCCGAGCGGTCGGGTTCTGTAATTCCAAACGGATAGACGTGAAAATATTGGTCGGTTTTGTTGGCGGCTTTATTTTTGGCCAGTCCCGAAATATCAAACGAAACGGTGGAGCGGTAATCGATTGAAAGTTCGCTGATCACCGGAGTCCAGGGTTCGTTGGGAATATTGGGATCGTCTCCATTTGGTTGTACAGCTTTAATGACCTCTTTTGCATAAGCAATGGGATAGTCTTTGTGCCCGAAATCCCTGCCCTGAAGAGAGAGCCGTATGAATCCCCGCTGGGTACCGGTGCCGAAGAGTTCAGCTTTTTTCATATTCGGTGCCCGCTGAATATCACCGAGATGAGAGTGGTGCAGGAAAATGGTTTGCTCCTCTTTTACCGGGTCGGCATCCGTTTCAAAATCGAACAGTTTTTGATCCTGATGGATCCGTTCCCATTTACGGGTCTGCAGAAACGAGATATCCGTTCTGAATGAACCGTTTTGCCGTATGCCGGATACTGCATCGTAATGTTCATAATATTTACCAAAGCTGTCGTCCTTCGAGAGGTCGTGCCAGCGGATATTTAGCCAGAGTTTATCCAGGTTTTTTTGAAAGATCTCCCAGTTGCCGATGTAAAGCGAGGAGCCGATCACAGGCCGGTTCCCGAATGGCTGAAACGGCTTGCCGGGATCGAGAGTGCCGCTGTCGTTCTGAAGAATGTTCATTTTTACGCCGGCTACATCCACATTCAGCACTGCCTTTTCCAGCTTCAGGTTTCTCAGGTATTCATAAGGAAACGGCTCCTGTTTATTTACATCCAGTTTCATCTCTTTATTCAGCAAAACCTTCATCACCGGCCACACTGACAGAATGGGATCCAGAAGTACCTCTCGGTTATATCCGGTAACGGGGGGCTGGCTTTCGTCCAGTGTACGTACAATGGTGATGGTGCCTTCGTCGGGCCTCACTTTCGTTGAGTGGATCCGTTTCCGGAAGGTGTAAATCAGGTCATCAATTTTATCGGGACCGAGGTAATAGACCTTTCTGAGGTCCTGCACATTTTTGAAGGGGCCTTTCTCTTTTCGCATTTCAACAATCCTTCTTGCAACAATAATTCCGATTGCATACCCTGGTCTTACTGTTGCATACCCCCTGTTGGGATCATCTTTCACTTTACAAGCAATCAATTCGGCGGTGGCCGTATTCACAAAATTGAGGATGCTTTTTGCTACTTCGGAATGTATCTCTCCCTCTTCGTTCATGCGGTCTTCATCCAGAGGACTGATCCACTCCTCCTCGCCGCTGAACTGGACATGGAATGCATGTTTGGCGAAGGGTACATCTTTATGAGCAAGTTGTTTCAACGATTCTTTCGTCTCTTTTGATGTTCCAAAATGCAGCCTTACGGTAACTGTCCTATATCCCTCGGCAAGGTAGAGCAGGGGAGAAGCTACTGCAAAACCCACATCGGCCTGCGGGCGGTCAGTGCCGCCGAACGTTTTCCAGCTCATATCGTCGGTTTCGATCTCGCTGCCTTCGCCGTCGGATGACCTGGCTTTAGGTGATGCATAGAGACGCCGGTCACCCTCTTTACTTCGGTCCCAGAAGAGGGCCTTCAGCTTTTCAACCTCGCCGTGGTTAACCACCAGTTCGCTGGCTGTCTCATAAACACGCGGCTTGCCGGTGTCGTCTTTGCCTGAGTTGAGTTGAGTTTTTTCCCCGATCCGGTTCGATTCCCTCACATGTTTTGCAAGCTTGAAGATCATGAATACACTGTCAGCCACAGCCGGGTACTCTTTTATCCGGAGCACTTCTTTATAATAGTATTCGAGATGTTTCTTTCCGATCTTGTTGAGATCGTCTCTGGCAATCAAAAAGAGCTTCAGAAACGCCAGGAAAAGTGCGATATGCGGTTCGGTAAATCCACTCTTCGTTTTTACATACTCCAGGAAATTCTCCTTGTCATCGCCATTTTCATTGAAAAAAAGATCCAAATCTTTATCTCTTTCAAATAATTCTTCCCAGGCCCCGGCAGTTATCGAGCCGTCCTCTTCAAAAAAATTAACCTCACCGGCCAACTTTCGAATAAATTCAATCAACTCTTTCATCCCCCGTTCATCAATCCTGACATAGTCGGGCAACAGAGCTTCCAAAAGCCGCTGCTGGCGGCTGGTTCCGTCGCGATTCAATCGGGTGGTATTTTCACAAATTTCACTCATTATCGGATGTCGGTTGCTTCGGTCAGGTAAAATGGATAGACCAGGTTGGTGCGTGTGTTGGTGGCAATAATTTTGTACTCAAGCAGAATCAGAATCAGCCCTTCTTCACTCTCCTGACGGAAGGAGATCTCTTCGGGGATCACCCTCGGTTCGTGGAAGAGAATGGCACGCCTGATATCTTCCGATAGCCTGGCTGCCGTAGATGTTTTCAGTGACTCAAAAATGTTGATGTGAATATTTGTTCCGAAATCGGGTCTCATCACCCGTTCGCCTTTAATGGTACCCAGCAATATTTCCAGGCTTTCACGTATGTCTTTTTCATCCTCCGACATTGCCGCACTGCTGCTTTTGCTGCTGAATCGAACGGGAAAAGACCAGCCTCTGCCGAGAAAACTCTGTTCTTCCGGATTGTTTTTTTCTTCGCTCATACCGGTTTTATCCTATCATTACAGTTGGTTCTCCCACCACAGCCGATGCCCCGCAGATGCACACATCTCCCACCCTGATTGCAGGTTTGCCGCCAATCAGCACCGAAGTGCTGCCTGCCGGGAACGGACTGGTTGTGGGCTGATGTGAATTGGGAGGCAGTGAACATACGTGATTGTCACCCGCCACACAGGCAGGCATACCGCCAATCAGCACAGTTGCCTCACCAGGGCCAACAATGGTTCCGCCGTGGTTGGTTGTATCTAATATTCTTGCTGCTGCAGGCATTGGATTAATTTTTTTGATTGACGATTTAAAGTTCCCTCTCTTGAGAGGAAATTTAGGGGTGTGTAAAGCAGGGACCTGAGTCTCAAAGAAAATACAGCCCTGCTTGTCTCGCTAATCGCTCGACAATCTGTTCCCCCTCAAAAGGGGAGGTTCTTGTTCCATTCAAAATCTTACTTTCATTCAGTTTTTACTCTTCTTAGTTAATCGTCACAAGCGAGCCTTTCACTACGGTTTGGCCGTTAGAAGTGAGCTCGGCTCCCGAGCCGCCTTCTGCCTTGAACGCCGCCGAGGCTTTTGCCTCCACGTTGGTGCCTTCAATCACCACATCTCCTGTGGCTTTCAGTTTCAGGTCGCCATTGCATTCGAATGTGATGCCATCCTGCGAAAGGTTCACTTTATTTCCGTTTTCATCTTCAACCTGGATACACCCGTCATCATCACTCAATATCCACTTATTGCCGTTCGGGGTTTCCAGTGTGATGCTTTTCTTGTCATCATCAAAGATCAGTTTCAGTTCACTCCGGGTTACAAATCCCTTTTCGTTATTCTCCTCTTCCGCATCAATGGGAGAGGGCTTGGCGCTGCTGTGAACCATCCCGAGAATCACCGGATCCCTTGGGTCATCGTTGATGCATCCCACGATCACTTCATCTTCCACTTCCGGCCGAAACACCATTCCGCGGCCGTTTCCGGCATCTGGTGAAATCACCCTTGCCCAAACACCTTCACCCTGTGGATCGATCAGCGGCAGACGCACTTTGATCCGGTTCTCGCCGTCCGGATCGTTGTGGATATTGGTTACCACTCCCGCATGAAGCCCATGAATGGGAGGAACCATTCCAGAGGCCTGTCTCTTCACAATGTCATCGAACCGGTTAATGAACCACTCCTGATCCAGTCCGAACCCGATGTCGGTATACCAGGCTGATTCGCCTGATCTCTGGTGATGGACCGACGACACAAACACCGGACCGTTGAACCGGTCGCCAAACCGTTCAAGTTCAATTACATGACCCGGTTTAATATCACTGAAACCGGTAATGCGAACTCTTCCTTTTACTTTGGCCAGGCGGCTTTTCAGTAGTTTGGAGTCGGCCCACGCTTTCAACTCGGCATCGTCAATTCGACCGCCATGCTGCTGCAGATAGCTGTCCAGGTCAAGCACTGCAGAGAGGTCTTCAGCCGGTATGTTTCCTGTTTCTTTCAGTCCCGGATCATCGCCTTCCTCTTCGTTTACCTCCTGCGACGTATAGTTCCAGGAACGGCTGTTCGATGCCTGGTACTGATCACGCGCATCCATTCCTGCTTCGAATGAGATCACATTGGTGCCGAACGCCAGGTTCAGCAGTGGCTCTGTGTCAGGATCCGGTTTTTTTACTGTGATTTTTCCGTCATCAACAAAAACCAGGCGGCTATTCATTTCTGCCCGTGCGATCATAAAATCCCAGTCTGTGGTGTAATACTGAACCATCTCTTTGTGCGTAACCGCTGTTTCATTCACATCATGATCCAGCCCGTAACCTCCAATCAGTTCCTCAATTACCTCACTGTCTTTTACATCTTCAAAATAGCGGTTGCGTCTTCCGGCCGTCATTTTTACAGATTCATCTTTCAGATCGATTTGCAAAACCGGATTCCGGTTCTCGATTGCTTTAATGCTGTGCCCGGTGATGATGCCTTTAAAAATGGTATCCTCATCGTTGTGGTAACCGCCTTTTATTTCTGCTTTTTTTCCCGGTACAAAGAGATCTCCGCTACTTATTTCAAAATCACCGGCGGCCACGTCTCCGTCGGCGAGTATCAACCGCGCTTTCGGAATTCTATTCACCGATTTGGAGACCGTGATCCCGAGAGTTCCGTACCGCGCGCCGATATCCTCGCCTTCAATCAGGATGGTGAAGGTTGGCAGGTCGGTGGCTGCCTGCGTGGGAATGACTCTGCTTGGGCTCATGATGATGTTTTCTTAACGGGTGGAAGGATAAGACGCCTGCCGGCTTCCAGATTCCGGAAGTTTATCAGCCGGTTTATACGCGCCAGTTCGAGGTAAAATGAGGGATCTCCGTAAATATCGTTTGCAATAGCAGGAAGGGTTTCTCCCTCTTTCACAATACGAAAGTGTGTCATGTCGGGTGAATTCCTCCGCTCTTCAACAGCCTGTTCTTCGAGTGAGGTGTGTTTCCTGAAGGTGCATTTAACCGTGGAGCGAATCGGGTTTCCGTCCAGGTTGAACATACTGTGTGTAACCGTGGCACTTTCCAAAACACCGCGGAATTCAAAGTCGCCCCAGCGCAATTTCAGAAAATTGGGCTGATGAGTATCGCCCGAACGGTTGTAGGTGACTCCCAGAAATTTCCGGATTACCTTGTCAGTGCGTCGATCCTCTACTACCTGGTCGGCAATATTGGAGCTGCCGGAGAGTGACACACCTGTTGCATCGAACAGATACTCGAATGTAACGGTTTCGGGTTCGGTATGTGTAAATACAAGCGGTGATGTATTTCCCTGCACATTCGGTTTTACATATTTATTCTTGTATTCCTGACTGTACGTATTCGGGTTATACATCATTTCGAAGGTCTCGATCTCCTTATTGTCGCTGTACTCCTCATCGGGATACGCCGAGATCGTCATTTTAGCCAGGCCTTCAAGCCCCTGATATGTGTTTCCTGCCGGCATCAGCGCTCATTCCTGATTTCATTCAACAATTCCAGAATCTCCTGTACAATCTCTTCACGATTTACATGAAACTCTTCTCCGCTTGCGGTTTCCTCGGCCGCAGATTCGCCCTGCTGCGCAGTTTCATTTATAACCGCTTTTATTACCAGTTCACGAATTTCTATTGGCATATCTTTACAGATTGATTTTTTTGTTATTATGATTCGACTCATCCTTAACCTGGCGTATGCGTCCTGCCTGTCTAATTGTGTCTTGTGCCAGAGCTGGTTCCCAGGCAGAACAGGCAAGTTTTTACTCCAGCCTCCGGAAATACTGATACGCCATTTCGATGGTCTCCACTGCTACCTCGTTTTTTGTAGAGTTGAAGCTTGCCACCGACCATTTTACCGGGTAGGCGTTTATGAAACTCCATGACTCCAGTGGCTCATGTTCTTCATTCAGGAGCGTAACCGTAATCCCTTTTGGATCAAACTTGTATGCCTCAACGGCATCCCTGAACCATCCAATCAGCTCCGACCCCTGGAGGATGCCCCGTTTCAGCACCAGCTTGTCGTATGTTACCCGCTGTGGAAGTTTATGAACAAACCGGTTCTCACCGCCTTCTTCGTAGGTAAACTCCCCGATAGTAGCATTCAGTCCCGATACTTCCTGGAATCCGATGTCTTTTTTATCGGAAGTGAGACCATCAATATCCACCCTGAAATGGAAACCGGTCGGCGGGTAATATTCGGCCATAAATCAGTCCAATTATGCAAATTCAATGGTTAAGCCTTCATGGCACAGTTCTATACTCTCCACAGCCACCTCATTTCCGGTGGAGTTGAGCGTGGGGCCTTCCACTTTACAGGGCCAGGCCTCTTTCACTTTCCATACGGTAACCGGGTCATGCTCTTCATTCAGCAGACTGATGGTGAGATCACGGCGATCGATTTCGTTCATCTTCACCGTATTCAGCCACTCGAAGAATTCATTGTCGTCCCGGTAAATACCGCGTTTCAGGGTGATGTTGCTGTATTGCGGAATGCCGGGCATTTTGGTTACGTGATAATCTTTCGCATTGCCTTCCCGGTATTCGATGTGCTGAAGCTCAACAGTTAACCCGGAAACTTCCGTGAAACCGATTCGTTCTCCGCCCCACTCCACCTGGAAGTGAAACGCCGATATTGGATATTGTTCTGCCATAACTGTTTATCTGTTTGTTTTAGTTGATAATTACATTGATTACGATTCCTGGAGTTTATGCATAAACCGGAGGATGATAAATTCAGCCGGGCGAACGGCTGCCATGCCGATCTCAACAATCAATCTGCCTTCCAGTATATCTTGTGAAGTCATGGTTTCGCCAAGGCCAACTTTCACAAAGAAAGCATCATCGGGTGTGGCTCCCGCCAGGGCACCGTCGCGCCAGAGTTCGGTGAGAAAGTTTTCGATCATGGCACGTACCCGAACCCAGGTATTGGCCGTGTTGGGCTCAAATACCACAAACTCGGTTGCTTTTTTAACCGATGTTTCCACATATATAAAGAGCCGACGAACAGGTACGTAACGCCATTCGTTATCGTTACCGGCAAGTGTGCGGGCTCCCCAAACCAGGGTTCCTTTACCTGTGAATGAACGGATGGCATTAATCGATTTGCCGGTGGAAGGATCAACATTCAGCTCTTCCTGCAATTCATCGTTAATTTTCACCAAAGGCGAAATCACAGAGTTTACACTTACATTGGCAGGTGCTTTCCACACGCCGCGGTTGCGGTCAACCCTGGCATAAATACCTGCAATGGCGCCGGACGGCGGCAGCTCCACATACACCTTTCTTACCTCGGCAAGAAGCGAGCGGTAGATACTGGGATGCTCTCCTTCGAGTGTTGCAAAATTGGCAACGGCAGAATAGTCGGTTGCTCCGGCTGGTGGGTCTCCGTTCACTGTATGAGCGATGGCTGATGCTTCCCGGTCAACTTCATAATTCAGAGTTGTTTTCAGATAGGGTGTGTAGGATGCTCCGTAATTGAGGAACGACATCCCCAGGGCTCCACGATAATCTCCCACATCTATCGAATTTTCAAATGTGTCGAGTATGGTGAAACGGTCTTTGAGTTTGTTGCATTGGGTTAATGCTTCAACTGCCACTGAACCATATCCACTCAACTGATCGAGGCTCACGGCATCAGGAAAGAGAATAAGCGTGGGTTCATCCACCTTTTCAAGAGAACGGATTCCTCCGAGAAGCCCTTCCGCGTTTTCAGCATCACCGGCTTCAATATCATCGTCATAATCACCCACCGAAACGATATAACACGGGCCGCCTCCGTTGCTGAAATAGAGCTGCATGCTGTGAAACAGCTTATATGAGGATGGTTCGCCACCTTGCAGTGCTGCACTGAAAACCCTGTCAATGAGTTCTTCATCTTCATCATACGTGTCAACAATGGAGAAAGTGAACTCCTCGGGATGAGGCCCTCCGAATTTCTCTCTAAATTCAAGCAGTGAAGTAATCCTGGTGGGTTCCATTCGGAGAGCTTCATTATCTCCGTCCTGTTCTGCCTTTTCCGTATACCCTACAAAGGCCGGAATGGCTGTTTCTACTCCGGCAACCGATGCCGGAAGTGTCGAGATTTCCTCTACATATACACCTGGTGTTTTATAGCTCATGGTTTTTTCTGTTTAGGATTCCTGAAGTTTGTGCATAAATCGCAGTATGATAAATTCGGCTGGCCGTACGGCGGCTATTCCCACTTCGATAATCAGCCGGCCTTCGAGAATGTCGATGGCACTCATGGTTTCACCCAGCCCCACATTTACAAAAAAAGCGTCATCGGGCGTAGCTCCTGCCAGTGCGCCGTCGCGCCAAAGTCCGGCCAGAAAATTTTCAATCATGGCTTTCATTTTCGACCATGTGTTGGCATCGTTCGGTTCAAATACCACCGGTTCTGTTGCTTTTTTGATCGACTCCTCGATAAAGATAAAGAGCCGGCGAACCGGCACATATCTCCACTCGTTATCGTTTCCGGCAAGGGTGCGGGCTCCCCATACGATGTTCCCTTTTTGATGAAATTTACGGATCACATTGACCGATTTGCCCGTATTCGGATCTACATTCAAGGGAGCCTGCTCTTCGTCTGTAACCAGTACCGATGGTTCACTTACAAAATTGAGGCTCACATTGGCCGGTGCTTTCCAGACACCACGGTTGCGATCCACACTCGCATAGACTCCCGCGATTGCAGCCGATGGATACAGCGTAACTTTTCTCTTGTCGAGCTCTTTTTTGATTTTATTGTAAAGAGCTTTATCCGGTGCCGATAGAGAGAGATTTTCGTCGATGGAAACGGCAGTGTCACTGCCTGAAAAACTCATGGTTATGGCTTCCCCATCCTCTCCGGGCTCGGTTGCTGTAACCAGAATCACACTTGTATTTGTTATTCTGTTCATACTATAGGCTGCACTATCCAAAATGGCATTGGCCAGATGTTGTGCTGTTGTATTTTCACCTCCGGCCAATTCAAACTGACCGGTTCCGGGGTCAATCGCTACCACCTCATAATCATCACCACCAATCGTAAAAATATCCCCAACTTCAATTTCGTCATTTTCAAGAATTACGATTTTTCCCCTCGCAAATGTGCTGCCTTCAGAAATTTCCGGCAAATGAAGTCTGTGTTTGGGGCCTACACCATCACCCGAACGCTGATCTGTTATCGCAACCGACTGTTCCTCAAACTGGTAGTTCAACAGGGTTTTTAAAGAGGGATAATAGGCAGCTCCGTAATTCAGACTGCTCATTCCGATTTCATCTCTGAAATTATTTGCATCCGCAAATGAACCACTTTCTGAAACCGAAACATCCATCAGGGCGAATCGGTCTTTCAGATCGGAGCACTGTTCGAGCATGGCGTCATACAAACCACCCCTCTGCGGGCCGCCAAGCTGAACGGCTTCCGGCACCACTAAAATTGTCGGTTCATCTTCTGATTCAAGTGCAGCTATTCCCCCGAGAAGCCCTTCCGCATTTTCAGCATCACCAGCTTCAATATCATCATCATAATCACCCACAGAAACCACATAACAGCGGCCGCCACCGTTTGCAAAAAACATTCTTATTGCATAGTACATCAGGTAGGGGGAAATATCGTCCAAACCCGTAATGGCAACACTGGTTTCTTCAGCATTTAAAAGATCTCCCGTCAGTGTTGCACCAAAATCTTCATTAAAAGCCGTGCCGAAAATCTGTTCATACTCCAGCAGCGAGCTGATTGCCACGGGGGTATTGAGCGGAAGTTCTTCTCTGTCTTTTATCCGTTTCTCAGTATATCCCACAAATGCCGGGATCGCCGTTGCAACGGGTGCCACTGATGCCGGAAGTTTTGAAATTTCCTGAATATAAACGCCGGGTGTTTTAATATTTCGCATATCAGTTAATTTATTTTGTTAAATAAAAACATATACTTCAGATACAAGTTCATCTCCGCTTTTTTTCATTGTCCTTGAGGTGGAAGGGTTCGGAAGGTTCTGAATTAAAACGGTACCGCCGTCTCTTCTTAGCTGTACAGACGGCTTCGGAAGCTCGTAAAACGGAATGGAACTTTCTGACCGAAAGACAACCGTATCCAGATCATTAATCCGAATTTCGGAATGGGGCGCATCACCTTCTCTTATAAATTGAAGCCGTTCATAAACCTCAGAATCCTCGGGAGTTTCATCTTCAATCTGCAATTCACCGGGATCTTCAATCCTCCGGTTCTTGTTAACAATCAGGTATTTCCAGAAGGTTGCTTTCCTTCTGAAAGAGAGTTCAAACTCTTCTGTATCACCATACATATTGCCTGATGACTGATCGTATGTGATCTCTGCAAGGCCAAAAAATGTCTGAGAGGTAAGATTATCATCCGCATAAAAAAATTCTTCTTTCAATGTGTCCGTATCAGCCTGATTTCGAATTGTGATACGATAAATTCCATCTGGTTTTCTGCTGAGCTCAATTCGCTGTCTGAAAATTCCGTCATCGCCGGATGTTAGTGTTAAAGCTGAAGGCAGCGGGTTACCTTCGCCATCTGTTCCGGGAGAAACCGGGATGCCGGCCTCATCCGTAAGCCGGAAGATGACTTCATTTACCGATTCAGAAATAGAAAATGAATAGGTAAAGTTTTTACTTCTAATGGAGTCCAGCAATTCATGAGTAATCACTTCGGGGTTGGCCGTGTCATGAGATACATCATCCGGGTTGTTTCTGAAGATGAGAATATTTGAAGAGCTGAACGGTTTTTCATTCTCCATATCAAGGCGGGTAATGTTCTGAAACCTGTTTGCATCAGCCACTGTTAAAATAAAGGTGAGTTTCACAGTGCCGCCAAGGCGAACCACCGGTGTAATTTCATCTTCAAGAGCCTCGTAGAGAACGGTAAACCCGTGTGGTATGGGCTTAAACAGCATTCTTCCGCCTTTCAAAAGGTTTCGTGTTTTGGCGGTTGGCCTGATGCCGATGTCAATCGGCCGGTTCAATACAAAATAGTTATGAGACAGGCGAAGGTTGAACAGCCGGGTGTAATTCAGAAACATGGCTTACCTCCCCGAAGTATTGTAGTTGACCTTTTCAATCGGCAGGCTTGCATCCTGAATGGCTTTCTCCTGGAAGCGGACGAGGCGCACTTTGTAGAGTACTGAGGGAAGATAGTTGGTTCCCACCACAGTCCAGAAATTGTATAGCTGTTCAAAACTGTAGGAGAAAAGTTCGACGATCAGTTTTTTAATTTCAGGATCAAACCCGGCCATCGCCGGAGAGTTTTCGAGTGTAAACACATTTTTCGATTGAAAAAATGAGATTACATAGGATATCTGCTTCAACCCTTCCACAT
>PWNZ01000080.1 GCA_003564135.1 Candidatus Cloacimonadota bacterium | reverse complement strand
ACCTTGTAAGAACATGTTTTGCTTCTGTTACGAGGTATAAAATCTGCCCCTATAAAGGTAGAAACACCGATTCTATGCAATTGAAATTACCCTTCTGAAAAAACGGGGGGATGCCTATTTTCCTGACCTACCGAGCGAATAGCGCCCACATAACGTTAATACTTAGCAACTTTAACAAGTACCCATCAATAGTCTATATTATTGAGCCCGTGCAGGTTGAATTAGAAAAGCTACCTGAATTTTGTGTGTCAAAACCCTAACAGACCTCGGTCATATCACAAAAAGAGGTGAAATGTAGATGGCAATTGAAAGTGCACCACTTTACAGTTAATATTCTTGCCTCTAAACCTTAATGAACTGAAGGATCAATCCCGACCAAGCACCAAGAACCAAGAGTTCTTTCCTTTCTTTCCATACTATATCCTACAACCTGCATTCTTTCCTCTCCGCCCTTTGATCTCAGCCCTACGCTTTAAGCATGTCAGTCTATTCACAACAACCTTGCGCTGATCCCGTCTTGTCGGGATTAGGTCACCGCGGTTACCGATATTAACCGGCTTGGTAACCGCGTACAAGATTGACTATCATACGTATAAGGGTGAAAGCTACAAATTCGCCATTTTTTTAAAGAGTTGACTGTATATCTATAATGCCTGAATTCTATCCCTTAGATGTTAGTTAATACACAGCTATTATATTGCCACTAGAAGATAGCTGTTACACTACCTTTGTCCAGTTAACAGAGATGAAAATAACGTAGAATTCAGGATGTAGGATGTAGAATTGGAAAAATACCGTAAAAAGGGATGAAATAATATCACCTGACAGCGTAAACGGCAGGAAAAAGAAAAAGGAATTGTGACCGGACCACTTAATAATATGGCAAATTTTTATCGAGTATGAGTGATTCATTTCAAGAGGACAAGTCGCTTCGGTAAGCTCCACCTCGTTTCATTTGCTACACACAAATCAATCTCCGGTAGAGATTGACTCCGTCGTTAAAAAGTAACAGCCCAGCGGTCTGTTATACGATCAGATTCTTACCTTTCATACTCTTTCTTAAACAATGGATTGATCGCTTACCGTTTTTTTAAAAAGGTTCACCCCGTGAAAGCTTCTTTCTAGACCCGTGAAATCTTTTTTTAATTTCACCGGGACAAAAGGTTAGGGGATGCTTCTGGAAACGCGGAAGCCAACGTCACGGAGCCTGTTGGGTACTTCGCAGAAGTGCCGATTCGTTACCGCGCAAGCGGCAGTGTAGAACCAAGAACCGCCACGCATCACCCGGACCGCACCGTCATCGGCACCGCGGGGATTGTCGCCGCCACTCGGGAAAGCATCACCATATATATCCCAACACAATTCCCATACATTACCGGACATGTCATAGATGCCAAGACCGTTGGGTAGCTTAGTGCCGACTGGATGAGTTCTTCTGCCTAAACCGTCACCAATATCTGAATTATGACGATACCAGGCAACTTCATCTATATTATTGCTGCCCGAATATCGATAGGGACCTTCATGCATACCGGCATTAGCGGCATGATGCCATTCAGCCTCAGTAGGAAGACGATAGCCGTTTGCTTCCCAATTACATGACACATTATTATGATTAGCTCTATTTGTATTCCAGCCGGGCCACTGCTCATACCAATCATCAGGATTCAATCTACCATTATAGGTATAGGCAGGTGTTAAACCTTCACGAATACTGAGACGATTACAGTACTCTACGGCATCAAACCAACTAACTTGATCTGCAGGATGGGTAGGGTTATTTGGAAATCGGAAATCCCACGCTCCCATTACATCAACAAAATCCGCCTGGGTTACCTGATACTTGCTGATATAAAACGGGTCTATGGTGACATTACCATAAAAAAGGTCACCATCAACTAAAACCAACCAATCGGGAATACCTGCTTCAGCATAAGCCGTAACATAGAAGTAATATGCTCTGCCTAATTCATCAATAGTATCTTCAGTTGTGTATGTAAACACACTATCTCCGACTGTTGCTAATGGTTCGCCCCAATTAACAGAATATGGATCTGTTGAATAGTAGATATTATAAGCTTCCGCTCCTTCTACTTCTTCCCAATTCAACTTAACATGGTCAACACCATCAATGATCACCATTTCAATACTAACCTGCGGTGCAGCTGGCTGTGCAAAGCACGCCAATACAAATAAACCCATAAAGGCTGACAATACTACTCGCGATGATATCATCGCATTTATCTTAATCAAATAATACATTTGTACCTCCTGTTTTTTAAATCAGTTCATTCACACAGTGTCGCTACCACAAGTAAACAGAGGATTAACAGGCAATAACGTCTTGCCCTATCGGTCATCAGAACAACTCCTCATTTTATGCACTCAAATTGGATAACTACCAATAAAAAGTCAAGCAGTATTTGACCTCGTTAGTTTCGACAAGTATCTACACCTTGCTTATCGTAGTTATTAGAGGGTAACCATTGACTTGCTGCGTAGTCGGCTTCATCTCCTTACGTAACAAATCAATGGTTTTTTAAAGATTTTGAGTTTAGGGTTGAGGAAAATCAGAGAAAAGAGTTGAGTGCCTTATCAATAATATTGACTGCGTCGAGCTAGTTTGAAAAAGATTAGTTGCCGACTGACCCGGTTAAACAGAAAAAAGGTTTCACGGGTTAAAAAGTCAGCGCTCCGATTCACTTTACACAATTCTAAACTGCGAAAGGGATAACGTCCGAGCCGACCGGTGAAGTCAGAAAACAGGTCTGTCTTTTTGTATAACAGGCCGCCGGGCTGTTACTTTTTAACGGTCGAGTTGTACGGAGAAGGGATAACGTAAGTACGGACAGGACACCCTGATCAAATAAAAAAGAAGATTCCGCAGGACAGGCAGAGCAGGCCGTGCCTGTCCCTAATCTAAGCAGCGAAGCACTAAACCTTCTAAACTTCTTCATTGTTTTTTGATTCGTGTTCATTTGTGCTCTAATTTGTGTGCATTTGTGGATAAAACTTTAATTCCAGCTTGTCCGGTTTAGAGTTATGCTGGCTAGTTATTATTTTTCAATAAAAGCTTATTCTAAGCCATAAAGAGCAAGCCCACCCATAGAGGTTTCTTTATAGATATGGGGAAGATCGTCACCTGTTTGCCTCATAGTCCTAACAATTTTGTCGAATGACACTAAATGAATGCCGTCTGAAAGCATTGAGAATGTGGCAGTGTTTAATGCTCTTTCTGCGGCAAAAGGGTTTCTTTCGATGCATGGTATTTGTACCAGGCCTGCTATGGGGTCGCAGGTGAGCCCTAAATGATGTTCTATTCCCATTTCAGCGGCATATTCAATTTGCAGGTTAGTTCCGCCTAAGAGTTGAGCAGCGGCGGCAGAGGCCATAGCACAAGCAGTACCTATTTCACCCTGACACCCAACTTCAGCACCTGAAATAGACGCATTTTCCTTAACAAGGTTACCGATCAGGCCGGCTGTAGCTAAAGCTCTTAAAACCCGATCTTCAGAAAAGTTGAAACTATCTACCAGATATTTTAATACTGCCGGCAACACTCCACATGATCCACAAGTCGGAGCAGTAACTATTTTACTCCCACAGGCATTCTCTTCAGCGACACCTAAAGCATAGGAGAAAATGAGCGTTTTAGTTTTAAGTGAGCCGATAAAATTCTTAGCTTTAACATTGTATCGATAGGCCTTTCTCTGAATCTTTAAGCCACCGGGGATCAATCCTTCAGAGTCAATCCCTTGTGCTATCGATTTTTGCATAGTTTGCCAGACCTCTCTCAGATGCTCCAAAATTTGCTCACCTTCGGTTAATAATACGTACTCCCAGAAAGACCTCCCCGTTGTTAATACCCATTTTAAGATACTGTCCATATCGGTTAATTCATAGATGCTTTTTTCGGTACTGTCCTCTTTGAAATCTCTTATTCTACCGCCACCGACACTATATACAGTCCATTCTCCATACCTGTTTCCATTATCATCCAGAGCTTCAAAGATCATGCCATTAGGGTGTTTTGGCAGGATTAGGTTCGGTTTCCAGATAAATTCTGTATTTTTTGGTTTGAAACAGCATCGAATTGCAACATCTGTTTGATGACCTTTGCCGGTAGCTCCTAAGCTGCCACAAAGAGTGACTTTGTAAGATGCTGATTCCGGAAATCTTTTTTTGAATACATGGGCAGCGCTGTGAGGCCCCATAGTATGGCTGGATGATGGTCCGTGCCCTATTTTGTATATTTCTGCTATTGATTCCATAATAGCCTCCATTTGATGTATTCCCAGCTTTCTAGTTATAAGCAATTTAACAAGCTTTTTCTTCTTATTCTGGCAAATCATCTGTCGTTTATCTAGAGCGAAAATTCATTTCATTTAACGATGAGTCTAGTTTATTTATTGACATAATTATCATCAGATGTTGATTAGAAAATAAAAAATGGAGCTGACATGCCAATAATTTTTAAGCTCTCAAAAAATATTGAAGATCAGATAGACCGCTTCCTAACGATGGTTTATGATAGCGGACAGATATTTCAGGACGCTGTTAGTGACTATCTTAGAGAAAGAGTTAGCGAGTTCGAAAAAAAAATCGGTATAGTTACCGAGTATGAAAAAGTAGCTGATAGACTTAGGGAACAGATTGAAAAGCAGCTATATCTTAAAACACTTATACCTGAGAATAGAGGGGATGTCTTAGCTATATTAGAAAATACAGATAATGTTATAGATTCGATGAAATCTACTCTGCTCTATTTTTCAGTGGAAAAACCGGATATCCCCGACGAATTCGACCCGTTATTCGAGAAACTGACGAGTGCGTCGGTTAAGTCCGTAGAATCACTTATAAAAGCAATAAGTTGTTTCTTTATGGACTTACAATCGGTTAATGATTTGATAGCTCAAGTATCTAAGTTTGAAGAAGAAGCCGACCAAGCAGCTTTAATGTTGAAGCGAAAGATCTTCACCAAAGATATTGATTTATGTCGCAAGATACATCTTCGCTACTTTGCCAACAGCATTGAGCAGATATCCGATTATGCAGAAACTGTCAGTGACAGTCTGGCAATTTATACGATAAAGCGACTTGTTTAGTTCATCTAACTGATTATAAGGTTGGCAGATGGTTTTAATTTATCTTATAGGCGGGCTGTTTCTAGGTTGGTCTTTAGGAGCGAATGATGCCGCAAATATCTTCGGAACGGCTGTCGGCACGAAGATGATAAGATTTAGAAAAGCGGCTATCATCGCATCGATATTTGTCGTCTTAGGTGCTGTGTTAGAAGGTTCCGGTGCTTCTCAAACTATCGATAGTTTAGGGACGGTTGATGACTGGTCAAAGGCTTTTGTGATATCATTTTCTTCGGCGGTTACCGTTACTTTAATGACTAAGTTCTCTTTGCCGGTATCGACATCGCAGGCTATCATTGGAGCGATCATCGGGTGGAATATTTTTGCCGGACAGCCTACCGATATGCAGTTGCTGAGCAACATTCTAATGACCTGGGTGTTATGTCCACTTTTAGCGGCCTTTTTTGCTTTATTGATATACTTCCCCGTCAAAAAATTAGTTGAAAACTCCGAGGTACATCTGTTGAGGCTTGATGCATACACTCGGTTGAGCCTGATAATTGCCGGAGCATTAGGTGCCTATAGTTTAGGCGCAAACAATATCGCTAATGTTGTAGGGGTATTTTTCTCCTCAAATCCCATGCAAGACCTGACTGTAGGTCCCATTACTATTAGTGCTACACGGCAGTTGCTTTTCTTAGGAAGCATTGCTATATCTATAGGTATAATCACTTACTCAAACCGTGTTATGAGAACAATCGGCAATGACCTGTTTCACTTATCCCCCATTACAGCCTTAATTGTAGTCATTTCTCATTCTCTTGTGCTCTATGTATTTGCTTCCGAGGGGCTGAGGGACCTTTTGCTAGCTGTCAATTTGCCGGCTATCCCTTTAGTACCCGTTTCTAGTTCTCAAGCGATAATCGGTGCGATAATCGGTCTAGCGATAGCTAAGAGGTCAGCAAGTATCAGGTTAAAGGTTTTAGTCAGAATTGCTTCCGGGTGGGTCACAACTCCTATAGCTGCCGGTGTTATCTCATGGACTATTTTCACTTTAGTTTGGTTTAACTAAATTCAGAGATCCTGATCTCTGCTGAGAGGTTGTTTTGTATACTTTTCTGGTGCAATTAAATACAAATATCTGCTCAGGATTATTTGATGACCCCAACAGTAGTTTTACTTGAAACATTTCTTGCACCGAGCTTACGAACTCGGCAAAGCCAATTGTCCCAAATCAGAGCACATGCTTCAACTCTTCGTTTCTGCTACCCTTAGGAGTCGAAGGCAAATAAAGTGTCCTTAAAATATCCTTGAGGTCAGGAGGTATGAAATTATTTTATGGTCCGGTATACGTTGGGAAGTAAATCTTTTGACAAAATATCCTCTTTTTTTGCCTGTAAGGATAATGATATTACATAGGAGGTTCAACTGATAAGCTGACTTAATAAAGTTGGCCTGTTAAAATGTTATGACTCTATCCTTAGAAGGCTATCTTATCCTCTTACCATCGATATTTTTAGCCGGTTTCGTTGATTCAATTGCCGGTGGAGGCGGATTATTATCCGTTCCGGCATACATGGCTACAGGATTACCTCCACATTTTGTGCTGGGCAATAACAAGTTCTCCTCTGTTTTTGGGACGTTACTGACGACTATCCGCTATAACAGGTCGAAAATGATAAACCTAAGGATTGCACTACCCGGTGCTTTGGCCGCATTGATCGGTTCAGCAATGGGGACAAGAACAGTTTTATTAATAGATCCTGGATTTCTGAACTATTTTTTATTGATCTTAATACCAGCAATAACGGTCTTCACATTTATAAATAAAGATGTTGGTAAAATTAGAAAAGAACACAATCTCACCCCGCTGAACCTCTACACAAAAGCTTCGTTGATAGGTTTAGTGATCGGTTTTTATGATGGGTTTTTCGGTCCCGGTACAGGTTCTTTTCTGATGTTCCTATATATGGTTATGTTAGGATCGGATTATGTAGGAGCAAATGCTAATGCAAAGGTTGTGAACTTGGCATCCAATGTGGCTGCTGCTGTTACTTTTCTCATCAGCGGTAAAGTAGTTCTGATGATTGGTATTCCGGCTGCATTGTGTGGTATCGCCGGAAACTGGTTGGGGTCGAGAATGGTGATAAATAACGGAATAAAAATTATCCGCCCGATATTTTTGATAGTTTTAACCCTGCTTTTTATAAGGATTATTATCAATCTTTTCGGATAAAATCTAGTACAAACTAAAGCTAACTATCTTGAAATAGCGAAATCATTATCCTATTCTCGATAGAGTAGCCGTTTTCGGTGAAAAGACGGACACTATTTATTGACTGTTGTTTTCTTTCCTCAAGGCTTGCTGCATTTTACTGGTGACATTATTAAGCCTGCGACTCTGCTCTGACTTCCAGTCATTCATAATAAATCTTGTCAGTACCGTGAAGTCTGCGGTCTTTTCCTTATGACTTTTTTGTGCGTACAAGGATATGATCCTTTTAAGAGTCATAACTAACAGTTTGATCCGTCTGTCACTACCGGTTAAAAGCCATTCCCTGATGTATGCATAGGTCTCCGCCGGCTTGGATTTGACCAATTGCAGGATTATGTGAGTAATCTTTTTCTGCACTTCTAGCGAAGAGTCGTCAATTGCTTTGCCGATAAAATCAAGAACGAATACGGGGTCTCTTTCCACAACCAACTCGAGACCGTGGAAAGAGAGCAGTCTTTTCTGCTCATCATCCGATTCTACCCACTTGAAAGCCATATCCTTAGCGATTTTGGGATTCTTTTTCCACAGCTCATGGATGACATTTTCTGTCTCCCAGGGGACAGACTCGTAGTTGTCTTCCAATAAAGTGATCAACTTCTGCGGAGACCTAAAATAGCTATTTGAAAAATAAAACAAAGCAGTAGCTCTAACGCCATAGACCTTACTGCTCAGCATCTGATCTGCTATCTCAGCTATTTTGTCTTGATCTTTATAGCCTGCTAAAAGTTTACCGACAAGCTCTCTGAGAAAATAGTTATTCGTATTACAAATTTCAGCAAGCATGCTGATAGCCTTATTTGATTCCGATTTATCAAGAAAAGAAAAAACCTTTTCAATATAGTCTTCTACCTTTTGTATGTCAGAAGGTTCTAACCTGCCTATTTCTTTGATCATAATACCTCTTTATATACTTTTCGATTCTTATCCTGTGTACTTCATAATAGTTTTGGTGACCGGCATAGAAGCACTCGATTATAGTTGTGATTGTTAAACTGATAATCTTGACCTGATTCATTTTAACCCAAATAATGCAGTTGATTCTCCGGAAGGCCGTTTTACAAACAGCAGGATCGCCTGAATTATTCGGTAATTAGCAACTTGTCTTTACCATCAAAAATGAGTTGCAATAATATGCTGCCTGAGGACGACGTTTCAGCCGCTTAAAAGCAGTGTTCCGTATATCTTGATCCATTTGCAGTCAAACTTGATTATTTGTTGTGTTATTCGAGTTTAAAACTCCCGTCGCAACAAGGGTATAAAGGGCCAAAGAGGTCAAGCTTTTTTTTTGAAATGACAGTGATAACTGTAAGATAAAAGGAGGTAATAATCAAGTTGTTTCTCGTGCTGTAATAAAAAATTACCGGCCGGAATGGCTGCTGCAAAATTTCTGTTCCGGCTTAACCGGTTTATGCCTGACTATAAAGAACCAGTAGGCCGAGTTACTAAACTGTCTGATGAACGAAAAGTGTTGTGATTTTTGATTGATTTACCATTAAGCAAAGTTTTCGGTCATTTTTCGAAGCTTAATCAATAGCGCCTAAAATTCGGATACCATAATTCATAGAAACTCGTCCGAGATTTTTCGAGTATTTGATGTGGTTCAAATAAAGATTGACGAAAAGCAGTCTGACAATCTCTTAGACTCAGAAATAAAGGATAAGGTTTTATATGGGAAAGAGACTAGTAATTGCCATTGATGGTCCGGCAGCTTCAGGCAAAAGCACCACCGCTAAAAGTATAGCCAAGCTGCTTGGATATACATACATTGATACTGGCGCTATGTATCGCTCTGCTGCGTTAGCTGCTTTTAGAGCTAAAATATCGTTTGATGACATTGACAAGCTTAAAGATATGTTAGAACACATTTCTATAAGTTTCCAAATCAGCGCTGATATGCAGATTGTTTTACTAAACGGTAAGGATGTCAGCAAAAGAATAAGAGATGCCGATATAACCAAACTCTCCTCTGAAATAGCCACTATACCCATTGTCAGGCATAAGATGGTAAAACTTCAGCAACAGATGGGTGATGAAGGTGGTGTCGTCATGGACGGTCGTGATATTGGCACAGTTGTCTTCCCTAATGCGGATATAAAGTTTTTTCTGACAGCGAGCACAAGAGTCAGAGCCTTACGCAGATGGAAAGAACTTCCTGAAGGTGCAGTAACAGTTGAACAAGTGGAAAAAGACTTAGTCTGGCGCGATAAAAATGACAGTTCTCGTTCGGTAGGACCTCTTTTAAAGGCGGACGATGCCATCCACGTCGACACCAGTGGCTTGAGTGTTCAGCAGCAGATTAATCAAATATACTCGCAGGTTAAGACAAAGATAAATTCGGAGGATATGACTTAATGAGAAGGACTTATTATTTAACCTGTCTCCTTGTCCGGATTGTCATGAAGGTATTTTACAACTATCAGATAATCGGCAAAGATAAACTAAAAAATCTCCCGCCTTGTCTGATAGCTTCCAATCATTTATCCTACGCAGATCCTCCGTTGATCGGATCGATTATTGGTAGGGAGGTAAGTTATTTAGCAAAAAAAGAGCTGTTCAATGTAAAGCTGTTAGGTGGCCTAATTCGATTTTACAATGCAATTCCCATCAACAGAGGTATCTTTGACAGAAAGGCCTTGGAACATGTTGAAAAGATTGTCAGGCAGGGCGGAAATGTTTTGATGTTTCCCGAAGGTAGCCGGAAATCATTTTCTGCCAAACCGGGGATAGGGATCGTAGCTCACCGAACGGGGATACCCGTTCTTCCCATTCATTTAGAGAACACCAATAAAATATGGCAATGTTTGTTCCGAAAAAAGAGAGTGAAGATTATCATCGGTGACCTGATAAACACCAAAGATTTTCAGATGCAAGACGACAATAAGAAGGTTTACCGCCAAATTGCCGGAGATATTTTGAATACTATCAATAAGCTGAAAGATAAGCATATAGAACTGGAGACATAATGAATCAAGATGTTAAGGTAAGAATCGCAAAAAATTCCGGCTTCTGTTTCGGAGTAAAAAGAGCAATAAACTTAGCCTTTGAAGCTTCACAAGAGTTCGACAAGATTGTTACCTTAGGACCGATTATTCATAATCCGCAGATGGTCGCGAAACTTCAAGAAAAAGGTATAGAACCGGTCAATAATCTCCAAGAAGTTGACGGCAGGCCTGTTATTATCAGATCTCATGGAATAGAGAAGACTGAGTATAAACAACTAAAATTGATGGGCATACCTCTAATAGATGCGACCTGTCCTTTCGTTTCCAGCAGCCAAAAGTATGCTACGAAGCTAAGCAAAGAAAGTTATAAGGTTATAATTATCGGTAACAAGCATCATCCGGAGGTTGTTGCCTTACAATCTTATATTCAAGGGGAAGCCTTAATAATTACATCTCCCGATGAGCTAGATGGCATTAAAGACACTAAACTAGCCGTTATATGTCAGACGACCCAGCAGATTGAACTATTACATGGGGTAGTCGATTACTTGCTGCCCAGAACTAAAGAGTTGCGCATAATCAATTCGATATGTACCGCAACAAAAGTCAGGCAGGAATCAACGTCGGAATTGGCAAAAAAAAGTGACATGATGATAGTCATTGGTGGCAAAAACAGTTCAAACACAAAAATGTTACATCATATCAGTAAGAAGTGGACAGATACACTGTTAATCGAGACTGCTGACGAGATAAAGTGCAAAGAATTAAGCAGCAAGAAAAAAATAGGCTTGACAGCAGGAGCGTCTACGCCAGATTGGATAATCGTGAAAGTATATAATAAAATTACTAAATGTCTGTGGGATAAAAAAAAGACGGTAACTAATGTTGAAGATATTCCCGGATATAGGGAGGAAAACTAATGAACTTAATTAATCAAGCTGAAGAGAAAAGAGAAAAAACAACCGAAGAACAGGTTGATCTCGAAAACAACGAACAAGAAAGGACTGCTGAAGAAAAAGCAGAAGAACTCAAAACTAACGACCACAAACAAGAAGTTGTAGCTGAAGAGCAAAAAGAAACCGAAAAAGTGGAACCGGAACAGCCAAAGCAGCCTCAAACTGAAGAAAAACAAGAGCAGCAAAGCGATCAAGAGGCTCAACCACAAACTGCTCAGGAAAAAGAACCGGAAGCTGATACACAAGAGAATACGGCAAGTATGGATGATGATATTCCGGAACCGCCGGCTCAGCCAGCAGCAGAGTCTGAAAAAACAGTTGAGAAAACTGATGAAGAAGCCGTAGCAGAACCGAAGGAAGAGAAACATGAGAAAACTACTGCTAAGGATGCCGAATTAGCTCAATACATGGAGACCTTTAAGAACTATAAACAGGGTGATATAATTAAAGGCACTATAGTCGGCATCAGCGAAAGTGAAGTACTCGTGGATATCAGCTACAAGTCAGAAGGCTCTATTCCTTTGTCAGAGTTTGACGGTTCGGAAACTCCGGAAAAGAATTCTGAGATTTGGGTTTATTACGAAAGAAGTGAGAATGCAGAAGGGAAAGTCTTGCTGTCTAAAAGGAAAGCAGATTTTCACTTGGCTTTCGATAGGATGAATGAAATCTACAAAAACAATGAGAAGGTTACCGGTGAAGTTAAAAAGCGTGTTCGTGGTGGCATGATAGTCGATATACTGGGTATCGAAGCTTTTTTACCCGGCTCACAGATATCATCTAAGCCGGTGCCAAACCTGGATCATTTTATAAATAAAGAGATGACGTTTAAGATAATCAACCTCGATAAAGAAAAGAAAAATGTCATCGTGTCTCGACGTAAGTTGATGGAAGAGGAGCGTAAAGATAAGATAGAGAAACTTTTAGGGAAAATTTATATCGGTGCTGAATTGGATGGTGAAGTTAAGAATATCACTGACTATGGTGCCTTCATTGACTTAGGTGGGCTAGACGGTCTGTTACATATAACCGACATGACCTGGGGTCAGATCAACCATCCTTCCGAAATGTTAAACATTAGTGATAAGGTGAAGGTTAAAGTCATTGACTATAAACCGGAAGAAGAAAGAATATCTTTAGGGCTGAAACAGTTAGTTCCTCATCCCTGGGAAAACATTGAAGCTAAATACGAGGAAGGAACCAAGGTTACCGTTAAGGTCTCCAGCCTCAAGCCTTATGGTGCTTTCGTAGAATTAGAACCGGGTGTTGAAGGGTTAGTTCACATCTCTGAGATGTCTTGGACAAGAAGAATCACCAACCCTAAACAGGTGCTTGACGTTGATGACACTATTGATGCAATTATTTTGCATGCATCTAAAGAAGATAAGAAGATATCCTTAGGAATAAAGCAAATGGAACCTAATCCCTGGTTGACGATCGACGAAAGATATCCTGTGGGGACTGTTATTAAAGGCAAGGTCAGAAGTTTGACACCTTTTGGTGCCTTCGTTGAAATAGAGAAAGATATCGATGGGTTAGTTCACATATCCGATATGTCTTGGACAAAAAGAATCACTAACCCCAAAGATTTCCTATCAAAAGGGGAGGAAGTTGAAGCTGTTGTTATCTCGATCGATAAACATCTGCACAGAATAGCTTTGAGTATGAAGCAACTGGTAGCCGATCCATGGCAGAAACTCGATGAGATGCTTCCTGTAAACACAGAAGTTACAGGTGTCATAACTAATATGATCTCAAAAGGTGTTCTGGTTCAGGTCGATCATGAAGGTCTTACAGTTGAGGGTTTTGTCCCTATTTCGCATTTGGCCATACCACGCTTGGAAAGACCTGACTACGCTTTCTCTAAAGGTGATGAGCTACCGATGAAAGTGATTGAGCTTGATATGGAGAATAGAAGACTTATCTTCAGTGTTAAAGCTTATCTGTTTTCTAAGGAACGCGAAGTCCTTCAAGAATTCCTAGCTAAATACGAGCCTACACCCCAAAAAATTACTCAAAAGAAAGAAGAAGCTCGCAGAAAGAATGCTGAAAAGAATAAAGCCAAAAGTTCTAAAAAAAGCGAGAAAAAACCCAAAAAAGAACATGTTCAGGAAACGGAAAAGAAACCGCAGACAGATCAGAATAACAAACCTGAATCTGATAATTCCGAGACCATAAAAACTGAACCTTTAGAGAAAGAAGAGCAGCAAGCTACAGCTGGCGAATCTCAGGTTAATAATAATGAAGCCTCAGAAGACCGAAATGATGAGAATAGCAATACTGAAGAAAGCGAAAATCAACAACGTGAAATTACCGAGGACGAGGAGAAAACGCTCAGTATAGCTGCTAAAGAAGCAGAAATAAACTCTGAAGTAACAATCCCTGAAGAAAACATTGCAGTAGAAGACTCTGAAGAGAAAACGGTCATCGAAGAGCCAACAAATAAAGAAGACATTTAATTCGCTACGGTGAAAATAAGATATCTTAAAGGTGCAATCCTATAACTCGGGTTGCACCTTTGGATTTTAACGGAGGTAGGTTGATGAATAAAAAGATAATATTTATTGGATTTATGGGTGCCGGTAAGACCTATATAGGCCGTATAATTGCTGAAAAGTTTGCTTTAAATTTTATCGATCTAGATGAATACATAGAATCGAGTTCCGGTATGTCAATTAATGAAATATTTATGCATGGTGGAGAAAGATATTTCCGCAAACTAGAACGAAAGGCTTTGAATATGATACATAAAGAAGATGTTATCTCTACCGGAGCTGGTATAGTTGAGTCCTACTTGAACAGGGAATGGCTGGATCAGCCGGATAAAACAGTTATCTGGTTGAACCCATCTTGGGACGTTCTATGGCGGCGTATAAAAGATTCGACTCGTCCTAAAGTCAAAAGCTTGAATGAAGAAGAAGTCAAAGAATTGTGGCAAAAAAGAAGAAAGTTTTATGAGGAATGTGCCGGTATCATCTACGAAAAAGAGGATCTCGAGGAACTCATTGAGATAGTTGAAGGGGCTGTTAATGAGAGTTAACATAGTCTGTTGAATTGATCAGTCTTTAATTAGCGTACTAAATATTTGTAACCGGCTAATGAGATTTTACCAAGTCATTATATAGTTTATTGAGGGGTGTATGTTATGACGTGGTGCGTTCAGGATTAAAACTGAAACATTGGTACAGTTCTTGCTTCAAACATTGGGTAGTACAAATGCTATAAAGTTTGAAAAAAAACTTGCCTATATAATCCCGATTTTATCTTTGTAGCATACCTAATATGTATAGTGAGGTAATTGATGAAGAATAAACGATGTCTGTCATTATTAGCTCTGTTGATGATAGCAGCAGCTACTATGGGGATAGTGCCCCCGCCTGAGATTAGTATTGATATAGAACCGGCCATAATCGAGGCCGGCAGTGAAGCTGAGATTAGTGTAAGATTTGTTTACCCTGAAGGGATGCATCAGATATTGCAAGAAGATTTCTTCTTTTTTGAGATTATTACAAAACAAGGCTTTAGACTCGGAGAGATAGAATATCCTGAAGGAAAGCTCGAAGACGATGGATTCATTCACTTGTACGATGAGTCAACGTTACAAGCTACGTTGTATGTTGACCGTTCAGTTGACGAAGGAGAGTATGAGCTATCAGTGATAGCAGCATACCAACTCTGTTATAACGACACGGGGACGTGCGTGATGCCGGACGAAGAAGAGTTGCTTCTTCCTATAACAGTTTTACCGGGATCTTCAGAACCGATTTTAATGTACCTTCTCTTTGCATTAATAGGCGGTTTTATCTTGAACCTAACACCGTGTGTCTTGCCGGTTTTGTCGTTAAGAGCTTTCAGTCTCATCAATCAGAGCCAATCGGACAGAAAAAAGATCACAGTTAACTCTTTAGTTTACTCAGCAGGAGTTCTCTTTTCTTTCTTAGTTTTGGCAGTTATTATTATCTTATTGAAGACGACAGGTCAATTGGTAGGATGGGGTTTCCAGTTCCAGAATCCTGCATTTGTTTTGGTCATGACCTCGATTCTGTTTGTCTTTTCTCTATCGTTGTTTGACGTATTTACAATAACTGCACCCGATCCGTCAATGGCGGGGAAACTTTCCCGTAAAGAGGGTGTTGCCGGTGCGTTTTTTATGGGTATATTTGCCGTTTTATTAGGGACACCTTGTACAGCCCCAATATTGGGAGCAGCCCTGACGTTTGCATTTGCCCAACCTGCATCGACAATTATCTTGATGTTCACCCTTCTCGGTATAGGTATGGCTTTGCCGTTCATTATCATTGCCTTTAAACCAAATTTTGTCAAAAAACTTCCCAAACCTGGAGAATGGATGAACGTCTTAAAAGAGATAATGGGATTTCTGTTATTATTCTGGGCGGTCAAGATGTTACAAGTTCTGCAGTTACAGATCGGCGGTCGTGGCCTCATCTCATTTATTTTCTTCTTGTTAGCGTTGGCTCTTTCATTCAGGATCATAGGAAGATATGTACGGCCCGATGTACCATTTAAGAAGAAATTTTTTGCCTTAATAGTAGCCGTATTAATAGCTATTTTAGTAGGAATGAACACTATAAACTTATCCGTTGACCGTGCCGGAAATGAAGGTGTGTCCGATATGATCAAAGGTAGATGGCAGGAATTCTCACCGGAAAAGATAGCACAACTGAGAGAAGAAGAAGTCCCTGTATTTATAGACTTTACTGCTGCATGGTGTACGACATGTTATACTAATGAGATAACTGTTCTCTTCGCTAATGACATTCAGGATGCCTTTGAGGAAAAAGGTGTTGAATTGTTCATAGCCGACTTTACCAGCTATGATGAAGTAATAGCCGAATGGATCCAGAAATTTGGCAGGGTTGGTGTTCCGGTATATGTATTTTACCTTCCCGGTGAAGATGATCCGGTAGTTTTGCCGGAAATAATAACCAAGAGAATGATCTTTGATGTTCTCGAAAGAATAGAAGATTAGCTAATATTTTAAGATGGTATGATTTATTAGCCGGGTTGGCTTATCTTGTACAACTCGGTCGGTAAGCCGATTGTTCATGATTGTCTTAACCGAGGAAATAGATTATAATGTCTAATATTCAGGAGTACTTATGATGATTAAAACAGTTATATTGACCTTAGCAGTATGTCTTGTACTGGTCTCATCGTGCAATCGTTTTGATAATACGTTTGAGCCTCAAGAAACCGATGCATCATTTGAAGACAGGATAGAAGATTTTGGCAGTCATTTGGAGAAGTTTTTATTGCAGGGTGAGATAGCCGGTATTATGGAATATTATGCCGATGATTACCTGCATGATGGTAACACAAAAGAAGATGTAGACAGATATTTTGAGTCAATTATTGATCAACAACCTGATTCAGTGGTAGTTGAATTTAAGGATACGGATGTTTCCGCACTTTCCTTTACTTATTCCCTGCTGGCTATGCAAGGGGACCGGTTAATTGTAGATACGTCTTTTGTTGAATTTACAACCAGTGAGTCGTCAGGTTATATGTTGATGGGAAATCAGTTATATAGTGAAGAAACCGAAAATCGCCGCGTCTTAGTTGAATTATTTACTGCCCGTCTATGCCCGAATTGCCCTTATGTGGAAGCCGCTTTATATAGCCTTAAACAACGCATGGGCGATTTGTTCTACTACATCGAATATCACATGCAGAATCCCTTCAATTTCGGCAATCAAGACATAGCAGGGTACTATGGTGCAGGTTCCGTTCCTGTTGGAATAATTCAAGGAACTGATAGGATCATCGGTGGAGATGAGCAAGACAGCTTGGGCGATTATGAATACGCCATATCCCAACATTTTAATTTAGAAGAGGAGCTTTTCTTCACTAATTTTGAGTATGTTGTACACGATGAAGAGATATCCTTTACGATCGACATAGGTAAATATATCGAAGATATTCCCGAGAATCTGAAGTTTAAGTACGTTTTGATTGAAAAAGAGTCTTCATTAAACAACCTCCAAGGTGAACCTTTTCGGAATGTTGTTGTCAGTAAGGGAGACTTAGAACTGACCGGCGACATGTTCGATGATAAAGCCTCAATAGATATCAATCTGGAACTTCCAGACTTTGAGTTCAATTACCCTGCCATTGTAGTCTGGGCGCAAACTATAGAGGATATATATGATGAGGACACGAGTTTAGTTCATAACGTGTATGAATACGAGATAGAGCTATAGGATGGTTAGATAACCTTTAGTAGGTCATGACAACCACCAACAGATAACAAAAAGGAGAGAAGATGAAAATAATACTAGTAATAACTCTTGGCCTAATGCTCAGTTTTTTAGGTGCTGAAGAAGATTCGATAGACACTGTAAGGAATTTTAGCCTGCCAGATATAAATGACCGAGAAGTATCATTATACGATTATGTCGGAGAAGAAGTAGTTATCATGGATTTTTGGGCAAGCTGGTGTGCCCCCTGTATGAGGTTGATGCCGGAACTCGATAAGATTCATAATGAACACGAAGGCGTCACGGTCATAGCCATAAGTATAGATAATCCTCGTTCTATAAACAGAGCTAAAAGCATGATCAGATCACAGAACTATTCCATGGTAGCCTTATTTGATACTAATCAGGAGATTGCTCAACGATTTCAGGTTACATCGGTACCACATACATTCGTCATTGGTTATGATGGTGAGATTATCTATGAGCATACCGGTTACTCTCGAGGAGATGAAGAAGAGTTACTTGAGAAAGTTTTAGAGTATAAAGCTAAAAGTGATAATGAATAGTTGTACAGGTATAATTTTGTAATTAAAGAACATTCTTTAATTATAAAATGACCCATCGGCAGAAACACATAACGCCTAAAGAGGATTAACGATGACTAATAAACTACTACCCCTGAAGCCGAAGCAACATGTATTGTTAATGATACTGTTACTCACCTTCAGCATCCATATCTACGCCGATGTCACCATTTCTGGCATCAATGAAGCACAGTTTGTATATAGAGATGCTGCCGATTCATTAGCGAATTTTTTTCATAACGATCTGAGCTTGCGATTGAACTACCGTAATATTGATTTGGGAATGTCGTTTCTCGCAGACTTGCCAAGATACAGCCATTTCGATGCGGTACAGGACCTACATTCCAGAATGATCGAGTATGATTGGCAAAGGTTCTATTTAGCTGCAGAATTCCCTAATATGAACTTAAGAGCAGGCTCTTTCAACGAGTTCTTTGGGAATGGATTGATTCTCCGCTCCTATCGTGATAAAACTTTCGAATGGGACACAACTCTCAGCGGCTTAAATGTGAATGTAAGATCGGAATATTTGCATACAAAAACTCTCTATGGAGCATTGCCTAATGAAAGTGACGGACAGTTCAGTGATACGGTTGCAGGATTCGACTTATCGTCGCGTTATTTCGATAATCTTAGTTTAGGAGCATCACTGCTGACAATTGAGGAGCTTCGCAGAGGGGCTTATTGGAACAGATTAATAACGGGTGTCAGAACCGGTCTGCAATTCGACAGTTTTGATATCTCTGGCGAATATGCGGCTATGACTTTGACAGACAATAACGATGATGAATCTGCTGGACAAGCTATCTATGCCTATGGTAATACATACTTAGGAAAATTGACTTTCTCAGCTGAATACAAGAATTATAGTGACTTTGATTTCCGGATGAATGACCTGCCCACTGTTAATTATTCTGAAGAACCTTTATCTGAAAGACGTGAACCCGGTTTTGATGAAGAAGGTGTAATGGGGCAGATCCATTATATGCCGACTTTTACAACAATGTTAAACATTACTTATTCTGAAGCTTGGAATAGCGGTTTTGACATCAGGCAAAGCGATCTGTTTATCGAGGGGACTAAGATGTTTGATACATTCATTTTAGCTGCCGAGTATGCTCAATTAGAAGGTTTAGATAAAGACAGAAATGAGTGGTTTCAAGAAATAACACCTGCCCTTACAGCTGATTTTGAACTTTTTGATAGGGCTTCTTATGTGAGAACACAGTATCAAATAGTAAAGAATGTTAAGGGCGATGAGGAAAAGACAGACTATTTTCCTTTGCTTCAATTCGATTATTTCTTTGATAAGTTTTCATTCTCGTTGAACGCCGAAACTCGGATACAGACTTTTGATGACCTGACCGATGACCCACCTGTTTGGTTCGGCTTTGAGTTAACGGCATCTTTGTTCAGGCACACCGATATTAAAGCCTTTATCGGCGAAGAGAAGGGAGGCAAAGTCTGTCGCAGTGGACAGTGCTTCTACACAGCACCTTTCAAAGGTTTCAAACTCGATGTAACGACTCGATTTTAAGCTAAAACCCATGACTACATCCCTTTTATCCGCCAATAAAACATAAATAAGTGTGATACTCAAATTTAGATAACGGAGGTAAGATGAAAAACAAGACTATACTGCTAATTATTCTTTCATTAGCAATGTCCCTGACATTATTGTACGGGATAGATTATTTTCCCAGAACTATAACCGCTTTTTACGTGGTATCTGATTCCGAAGAGATAAACAATAGAGCTATAGACGGAATCGAGACTATAACAAGCCAATACAATACCGATATATTGCTGCCGCTAAAGTTTTATCATTCATCAGTTAATCAAGAATACAGCACAGAAGCGATCGATGAATTTTTAGGCGAGTTTCCTTATTTAGAACCGGGAACAATGATAGTTAACAAACGACGTATATCTAATCACGCTCTACCTATCGAGACCGGTAAACCTTATAACTATTTAGTGCAAAGAGAGTACTATCGAGCCTCACCTTTGCAGATCTCTGCCTCAAAAGTTATAGACAACGGTCAGCTTAGCACCGAGATAGATATAACCTTGATTTCAGAGACAGAAACTATAGTTAATGGGCGTCTTGTTGTGGTTATTGTGGAAGACAATGTTACCGATAGCATTACCAATTTAGCCAGAGATGTCAAGACATTCGAAGTATCATTAACCGAGCAGGGTGAATCTGTTTTAAAAGAAACAGATTTCGATCTCGACGGCAGTTGGGATACTGATAACCTCCGGATAGTTGCTTTCGTAGAGACTGAGGACGGTGAGAATGTTCAATCTGCTTCCACTTACGTGAATGCTACTCCACACTTAAGAGCGGCTTTTCCTCATCCAAGAACTGATATTGGACCTTCTTCAGGGTTATTTGAAGCAGAATATTTCAGTGTTTTTGCTTTTGGATCCGATCTGGAAATAACTGTCAATGCCGAAATTGATGATGCTCCGGAGATGTGGGAGCTAACGTGGTGTGATGATGAAGGTAGTTGTTATTTCGGGCCATTCGATTTTCATGCATCAGAAGGACAAGGCATAAAATTTCACAGTAATGTTGTCCCGGAAGGGCCCGGCATGATGGATTATCATTTTACGATATCTTCTCCCGCTTTTCTGGTCCCCTATAAAATACCGCAAAGATATATATCCGATGATGTTGATATCATAGTGATCGATGGAGACGGCTGGCAGGATTATGAAGAATATACTACTGCAGCTCTTGATGAGACAGATTATACCTATGGTATCTGGAGCATCACGATGGACGACATAATTGATGGCATAGATATGGAAAAGATGGTTTGGGTTAGCGGTGAAAGAGAACCGGCATTAGAATCTGACGAAATAAGATTCCTCAGAAGCTATATAAATAACGGTAACAGTCTATTTATCTCGGGCCAAAACATCGGAGAATATTTAATAGAGAATAAATATTATCAGGATGCTCAGTTTTATCAGATGTATCTTAATGCAGTATTGGAAGATATTGACAGTCAATCATTGGACTTGATGGGAATTGATGGAGATCCGGTCAGCGAGGGACTTTCTTTTTCTCTCAATGGAGGTGATAGTGCAGATAATCAAATAAATCCCAGTAAAATTAGAGTAGCTCATACTGATCGGGGCACCGAGATAATTAGATATGACGATGATAGTTATGGTGCAATCAGAACCCTAAACCCTCTTCAAAGGGGTTCTGTTGTATATATGGCCTTCGGTTTCGAGGGTATAGATGATGCCGGAATGAGAACTACACTGTTGCAGAACTCCTTAGAATGGCACGTCACGACAGACGTTGAAGAAGATTTAACAAATCCTGAGATAGAAACAAATCTTAGGCTGAAACAAAGCTTCCCCAATCCCTTTTCTATCAGTCAGCCAACCCATCGCAGCAATACAATACTGATATCTTACTATCTACCTGCTAACAGCCAGCAAGTTTCCTTAGGTATATACAATATCAAAGGTCAGCTTGTCAGACAATATAGTGAACTGCCCGTATTCGAGGATGGGTATGGTTATATAGAGTGGAATGGTCGGGATAAAGCCGGTGATACAGTTGCGACGGGCATTTATCTGTATAAATTGACCGACGGTCAAAATGAAGATATTAAAAAGCTGAGCATCATCAGGTAATTTAAGATTTTATGGCACATTACCAGAATGCTTGGCAATCACAACAGGAGGTGATATAATGATGAAGTCTCTGTTTTTAATTAGCATGCTTTTGTTTTTAAGCATATCGTTGTCAGCAACACAGACCTATGTCGTTGCTGAGCTTTTCTCGACAACTACTTGCCCTTGGTGCCCTTCAGCGCGGTCGGCGTTGAATCAACTGAGCCAAAACGATAATGAGTTTCCTTTTTTAATACCGGTAATTTTCCAGGGTAATGGGGAATATGCGAGCCAGGGTTATAACTCAAGGCGTAATCTATATGGGTTTACCGGCATACCCTACGCCAGATTTGCCGGAAATATCCCATCACCGGGAGGTGGTGATCAGGCTTATAATCGTTATGTTAATGCCTATAATCAGGCAGTTAACAGAAACGCCCCTATGACTATAGACATCATGCTCAACTTGGATGATAACAATAATTTAGTCATTGAAGCAGATGTCAATATGACGGCTAATATATCGACAACCAGAAATAACATCATCTTTCTTTTAACATACGACCTGACCGGTATTATGGACCCTGATTATTTTGCTTCGGTGATAGCTTACCATTCAGAAAGTTTTCCTTTAGATAGTATCGGACAGAGCCAAGTTTTCAAACGAGTAAAAAACATACAAGGAAACGATTGGGACCTGCATAAGATAACAGCTGTTGTTTTTGTGCAAAGCTTTGATGAGGATAATACCATTACCCATCAAGCGGGTAAAAAAAGCTTTGATGGACTGACCAGTCTCTTTTATTCAAATGTCAGAAAAGGGCCTTCGGAGCTGCACGTCCAGTTCTATAATAACTCTCTGTCAAACGATGAGATTGAACTTTTTGCCTGGGACTTGACAGGCGACGGCACAATCGACAGCTTTGAAGAGAATCCTCTCCATGTATATAAAGAACCCGGTAATTATAACGTTAGTTTAAGTGTGACTGCTGCCGGTAAGGAGAATACCCTTAGGATTGACGACTATATCGAAGTTACAGGTACTGATAATATTTTTGGAAACATTAGTGGTGTATGGCGCAAAGAGCTGTCTCCCTATATAGTAACCGGAGATTTATCAATACCAAAGGACTCCTTTCTAGAGATAGAACCCGGCGTAACGGTAATGGTCGAAGACGAAAGTGCTATTGAGATTAGAGGGAAACTTATTGCTCATGCTGCGGAAAGTGAGCCAATTATCTTTAGGTCAGAAACTTCATGGAATGGTGTCCATATCCTAAATAGAGAAGAGAAAACTACTATAACAAATGTGCAATTTTTGAACGCATCCGGTGTTCCGCTCCGAGTTTCCAATGCTCCCGTAGATCTGATTGGTTGTCTTTTTTACAACAATAATACTTCCGGAGTTAACCCCGGTGCTATAGCATTTAGGACATCAGAATCATTGATTAAGAATTGCATTTTTGCTAACAACGTAAGCGCCGCAGTAGCTGGTGTAATGGACGTAGAAGGAACGAAATTAAAAGCAGTTAATAACCTCTTTGTCAATAATAGCGGGAACGTTGCTTCAACTTTTTTCCTAAGGAGAGGTGCGGATGTCGAGTTCATTAACAACACTTTAACCCACAATAGCTATGTGGCGGACACAGGAGCGCATATTCTTAATTCCGGCTCGAACTTGATGATAAAAAACAGTATTGTCAGGGGAGACGGACACCTTTTTGGAGCCTTATCCGGATCGGTATTTTTGGTTGAGCACTCGAATATCAGCGGTGGCTTCGAAGGAGTCGAGATAATTGACAGCGATCCAATGTTCGTTCAGCCTTCACAAGGTGCCGGTGCAGAATACGATGGAATGGAAGCCATTTGGCACCTACAAGAAAATTCTCCCTCTGTTGATGCCGGGAATCCTTCTCAAGAGTATTATGATCCTGAAGATGGGGACAATCCAGGTTATGCCAAGTTCCCATCAAGAGGAACTTTAGTTAACGATCAGGGTACTTACGGTGGTTCAGGCACTGCATTTTGGGTTAGCATTGAGGATGATTATCTGCAGAACCCACAAGCATACACTATGATAAAAGCCTATCCTAACCCCTTTAATCCGAATATAACAATCTCTTTAGCTAATCTGGACTATGACAGAAATAAACCTATCGTACTAGAGATACTAAATATCAAAGGTCAGACCGTCAGGAGTTTAGTCAATAATCAAGTTACATTTAATCAAGAATTTTCTTGGGATGGCATGAACGAAGATTTCCTTGTAGCCCCATCAGGCGTCTATTTTATAAGATTTACCGATCAAGAGATGGTTAAGAGTCATAAGATCTTGCTTCTAAAATAGACAGTAGCAGCCGAAGATTGGCTCAAAGGCCGTTAACAAAGCTCAAAAACGGCTGATTATTCCTAAAAAGGAGGAAAAAAGATGAAGAAAATGTTTTTAATTTCTTCTCTCTTGGTGGCGACCGTGGCTTTTGCAAGTCAGACGTTCGTGATAGGAGAGATGTTTACGACTACGACTTGCGGCTTTTGTATTCCAGCGCGGTCTGCGTTGGCTGAATTCTACGATGAGATAGAAGATTACCCGTATTTCATTCCCCTTATATGGCAGGGCAACGGGCCTCATATCAGCCCGGATTATGTCCCTCGAAGAAATCTTTACGGTATAACCGGTATTCCTTCATTACGCTTCGGGGGGAATATAGTAGTGCACGGTTATTCGTCAGATGCTCAATATCAACGTTATGTGACTGCTTATCAACGGGTAGTTGCCCGCGATGCACCTATGGAAATACAGGTATTAATGGAGGAAAACGAGGAGCAAGAGTTAGTAGTAGCTGCTGATGTAGTTATGACATCGGATATAGATACACCTGATAATCACATTATATTTGTTTTGACTTATAACTTGGACGGCATCATGGACCCCGACTACTTTGCTTCAGTTAAACATTATCATACCGCTGAATTCAAACTAACCGATGAAGAAGAGCAAGAACAGTATATTCACAACATACCTCTCGATGAAGATTGGGAAATGGAACGGATAAATGTAGTTGTTTTCGTCCAGAGTCTGGATAGCGATAATCCTGTGATTCATCAGGCAGGACAAAGGCCCGGATCCGGCCTTTCATCCATGTTTACGTCTAATGTCGTACAAGGGCCTCCAAGTTTGCAGGTGCAGTTTAGTAATGAGTCATTACCTGCGCACCTAATTAATAGCTTTGCATGGGATTTGACAGGCGATGGTATAATTGACAGTAACGAAGAAGATCCGTTATTTATCTATAACGAACCGGGCACTTATGCGGTAACGCTGACAGTCTCCGATGGAGCTGAAGAGACTGTTTTGACTCTCGATGAATATATCACCGTTACAGAACCGGATAATGTAAGCGGAATGATCAGTAGCCACCTGAAGCATGAGTTCTCCCCCTATCTTATAGTTGACGATGTCTTTATCCCCGAAGACGGTGTTCTCTATATTGACCCTGGGGTAAAGATACAAGTCTCCGACAGTGAGATAATAGTTGAGGGTAACTTGAAGATTGAAGCGAATAACGATTGGCCGGTGAAATTCTTTTCTGATTTAGGCTGGAAAGGCATGCGCCTCATCGACAGTGACCGGGAAAATGTAATTAAGAACGCTATCTTCACTGATGCCTATGACACCGCTTTGATTGTTGAAAATTCATCGGTAGATGTTTTTAGCAACAATATGTTTACCACGAATGAGAATCGGCAGGGAACGGCTGTCTTGACAATACATAATAGCGAATTAGACATTAACAATTCTTTGGTAGTCAATAACACTGGACATCAGTCTGCCATACTCGAGTTTACCGATTCTACTGTGCAGCTTATTAATAATACCATATCCCATAACACTTTTTATCATGATCAAGGTTCTTATATCATGGTTGAAGACACTCAATTATTTATCAAAAACTCGATCATTCGAGGTATATGTAATATTGTAGAAAACATCGGAGGTGGTATTACCTTGGCTGAATACAGTAACATCGAAGGTGGCTTTGATGGTCTGTTCATATTCGATCAAGAACCATTATTCGTCAATCCGACTGACGAAATTGGTGCCGATTTTGACGGATTAAATGCTGTTTGGTATCTGAGCAATAAATCTCCTTGTATTGATGCAGGGAATCCCGCTCCGGAATACAGTGATCCCGAAGACCCCGATAATCCGGGATATGCAATGTTTCCGGCAATGGGAACTATCAGGAATGATGTGGGTGCTTTTGGCGGTAACGGTGCAGTTTCTTGGGTTGGAATCGATAACGATTATCAACTTATACGTCCTGAAATGATGACAGGTCTGTTTACTTACCCCAATCCTTTTAATCCGGAAGTTAATATTTCCTTAGAAAATCTGACTTTTAATGACAAACAGCCGATAACCTTAAAAATCTATGACGTCAAAGGAAGATTAGTTAAGACTATTGTCGATGAAAAAATAACCAACAGCAGACATTTCTTATGGGACGGGCAAGATAACCATAATCGAAGATCTTCTTCAGGAATCTATTTCATAAGATTTACTACTAAAGATATCAGCGAGACTCGAAAGATAATGATGCTGCAATAATCTCTAGATCAGCGAAAGCTATTGATTATAACTTATATAGGGGGCTGACTGAACAGGTCAGCCCCTTCTCTCTATACATGGCTTCAGATAACTGTTCGGATAAAGGATTTAGGTACGACAGTATTGTCATCAATAATATACCCGTCTACCCCTCTAAATATCTGAATGTTGATATCTTTGTATTCAATATCGGAGGACAAAGGGTAAAGACCATTACCTCCGGCAAGCATACATTTATCTATGACGGCCGTGCTTTTTTAGCAGATTATAACTAATGAATTTAACGGATCGCTGGCTTTAGAGGCTCTGCTAAAACTCACTTCAAGCAAGGTGGATGCGTTGCGGTAATGGATGCGTTCAGACCTTCCAGCCCTGGAGAACAAATCAGAGTAAAGATGCTCTGAGCACATTGTTTTTTACACAATTTTCAGCCGGTAATAATTGCGTTTAATTATCTGTTTCTCGCTTGGTTCCGGCTCGTACTGGTTAGGTTAATCAGGACATGAAAAGCATTGCTAGCGAGACTTTTTCCATATAGATAAGTAATCTCTGAATATGTTGACATTTAAACCGGAATTAATCTTATTGCCTGAAAACTTATTAAGGGAGTTCCGGACATGAAAAAAGCAGATCTACTTATTACAGATGCTAAAGAGCTACTAACTCTTCAGGGTAATCAAGAACCGAGGAAAACATCCGAAGAGATGAACAATCTAAGCATAATCAATGATGGGGCTATAGCAATTAAGGACGGTCTTATTGCGGCTGTCGGTACAACAGGGAAAATCTTAGAAGGATACCGGGCGAAGGAAATCATACCGGCTAAGAATAAGGTAGTTATGCCCGGATTCATCGATCCTCATACACATCCTGTTTTTTACCATACCCGTGAAAAAGAGTTTGAGATGAGGATTTTAGGTAAATCTTATGTAGAAATATCACAAAGTGGTGGTGGTATACGCTCCAGCATTGCTTCTGTCCGTTCGGCTTCTGAAGATGAGCTTTATGAGTTGGCTAAGAAGCGTGTGAGCAAGATGATCTGTCAAGGAACGACTACCTTGGAGGCAAAAAGTGGCTATGGGCTATCGACTGAAAGTGAAATCAAGATGCTTAATGTCATAAAACGGCTTAATGAAACGCTACCGATAGATATTGTCTCCACCTTCATGGGTGCTCATGAATTTCCTAATGAGTATCAGGACAACAAAGAAGAATACATCCGCATCCTTAAGGAAGAGATGATGCCGGCAGTTAGAGAAAAAGATCTGGCAGAATTCTGTGACATTTTTACTGAAGACCATGTTTATAGCATAGAACAGTCAAGGGGCATCCTGCTGAGGGCCAAAGAATTAGGTTTAAAGGTCAGAATGCATGTTGACGAGATTAAGCCTTTAGGTGGTGCAGAATTAGCTGCTGAAGTAGGAGCGGTTTCTGCTGAACATTTGGGAGCAGCAAGTGATCAAGGCATAAAAGCTCTGCAAGAAAAGGGTGTCGTTGCCGTTTTGTTACCGGGAACTATCTTCAGTTTGGGCATGAAAAAATATGCCCGGGCCAGAGATATGATGAAAGCGGGAGTAGCTGTTGCCTTAGCAACCGACTATAATCCGGGAAGCTGTAACTGTGACAGCATGCAGTTTATCATTACTTTAGCAACCTTGAATATGAAGATGACCGTCGCTGAAGCTATCACAGCATCAACTATTAATGCAGCTCATTCCCTGCAAAGAGGTGACACATTAGGAAGCATTGAGCCGGGCAAAAAGGCCGACATCTTGATAATGGACATGCCTTCTTATAGGTTTCTACCCTATCATTTTGGATCAAACAATGTTGAAACTGTTATCAAAGAAGGGAAAGTCATTGCCGATCAAAAATAATTACCTTCAGCTATAGATAGTCAAATCAGGGCTATCTATAGCTTCCACTCATTAAAACAAATTATATCGTCCTTTTTTTTTCGGTTATTGCTTCCGGCAAAGACTTTGACCATCTTACCGTAAAGCCCTTCTTTTTCTTTAGGGTAGCCAAAAGGGCTCATACCCACTACCCTTATCTTCTTTGGAATAGATAGCGCTTGTTTAAGTTTTTTCTCACTTAATGCTGCCATCCAACACGACCCTATACCAAAGTTCCAGGCGGTAAGCATCATTTGCTGAAAGGCGACAGCGGTATCTACTAAGTAGTAATCCTGTCCGTTAATACCGCCGCTTTTAGCCGGATCGGCACAAGCGATTATCAGAACCGGAGCATCCTTGATAAAAAAGTTTATCTTCCCGACCAGCCCTGTATTGGCACCAATCTCTTTGATGATTTTTGGATCATCTATTACTAAGAAGCGCCAGCATTGCCGGTTTTGATAGGAAGGGGCGTTTCTTCCTGCTTCCAGGATGAGTTCGAGGTGTTCCTTTTTTATAGGTTTATTCAGATAACTTCTAACACTTCTTCTGGTCGTTATTACATCCATAAATTCCATACATAACCTCCTTTAAGTTCAGGCATTCATTTAATCAAAAAAGGGACTTAAACAGCCCCTTTAAATTTGACAGTTATTTAAATCATAATTT
>PWNZ01000048.1 GCA_003564135.1 Candidatus Cloacimonadota bacterium | reverse complement strand
GGATACTTACCGGTCATCAGCATTTCGTTATCATGATTACTTTCGAGGATGATTGTTGTGGCATCTTTGATTTTATTTACCAGCAATTTGGTGCAGAATCCCAGATCTGTGGCAATTGCCAGTTTGCGTTTATCAATAGGGTTATGAATTGTCTCGGCAGGTAACGTTCCATTGGCATTTATAGTATTAACAGCTTGATCAGCTTGATTCTGAACAATAGTAAAATTGCAAGCATCTATGGCATCGTGACTTGACGGGAAGGCGTGGATTTCCATATCACCTATGAAAAAGTTATCTCCGGAACGGAAGAATTTGATTTCTGAAGGGATCTTTGCTCGTTCTCGTTTCAGGATACTGGCATCATAAGTCGGTTCCGTAATATAGACCGGTATTTTGAGTTTTCGGCACAAAGGGCCGATACCTCTGATATGATCACTGTGCTCGTGACTAATTATTACCGCGCTAAGAGCTTCCGGGTTTATGTTGTGTCTGTTAATTGCGGTGCAGGTTTTGATATAACTTAGTCCGGCATCGATCAATACAGTTGTATTTTCTGTTCTAACAATAGTGCAATTTCCTTTACTACCGCTGGCTAAAACTGCAGTTTGAAACATAGTATTTAATTCTCTTTATTTTAAGTAATAATACCTTTCGTTTATTCTGTCGAATTCAGTCCATTCCGAATCTTCGTTTTTGACAGCTTCGATAAATTGCTTTACTCCAGCTGCCTGAGCATCTAAGTTGTCTGCGTAGTGAAGCACAACTGCTTCTATTATCTGTGGTAAACGTGCTGAACCTTTTTCAAATTCACCGTGGTGAGATAGGATCAGGTGCCGAAGTTTCATGAGTAGATCGACAGGGAAAGCATCTATAGCTTCAGCTTTTTTTGTGATAAGGTGATCACCGATATTTATATGCCCGACTAACCGGCCGACATTAGTAAACTCAACAACAGACTTTACGCTATACTCATACACTTTCCCGATATCATGCAGTAAAGCACCGGCGATTAGAAGGTCTTTATCAACGGGGTAGCGATCAGCGGCGTATTCACAAATCTCTGTAACTGCTACCGTATGTTCCATTAGTCCGCCTATAAAGTTGTGATGCCAAGTCTTTGCTGCTGGAGATTTAGCGAAAAGCTGGAAGAAATCGACGTCATTAAAAATATCGCTCAAAAGTTGTTTGATGTAGGAATTTTCAATAGCTTCTATGAAGCTGAAGAGACGGTCACCTAATACCGATAAATCCTTTTCGGTAGTCGCTAAGAAGTCCTTTAAATGATATTCTTCCGGTTCAGCCTTACGAAGCTTGACGATAGATATTTGCAACTGTCCTTTAAAGTCTTTAACCTGTCCTTTTATTTTTATTACGTCGCCAGTTTCAAACATTTTATCAAAATGCTCGACGTTATTCCATATATTTGCTGCTACAGAGCCGGTTTTGTCGCCAATTTTTAAGCGGATAAACTTGTCTCGGGCACCTTCCCTTATCTCCTTGTGCATAACAAGATAGAGAGTAACTATTTCAGTATGCACGTATCGCTGTAATTCTTTTGCGGGTATTAAGCTCATATCAATTCCTTTTTTTTGATAGTTTGTTGTGTTAATTAACGTAAATATTGTTAGTATAAATCCAACCTAAGCCGAATCTGGTGATGACCAAGCGGTAATTTCCGGGTTTTTCGACGTTAAAGTAACCGTTTTTCCCATCTTCTATTGCGGTTAGTTTCCCGTCAACGTATAATTCGACTTTCGCTTCCTCAGATAAGCGATAATAGAATTTCAAGTCATCGGTATATTTAATCTCTTCTCCGAACATTGCACCTCGATGCTTATCTTTAGCAATCCCGGCGTAAAAATTATAGGGATGACCCAAACGATAATTGACTATATAACTGTTACCTTTAGCTAAGGCTTCGAGAACTGTATGCCGGTCAATCTTCTTGTTGTCATCAATCAGCACATTTGTTCTGATGGATTTGAAAAGGCTATTATGTGGCAAGATGCTGATATTAAAGAAGAGAACTTTATGGTTGGTGCCGTGTGCGTCGGTACTTCCTATAGCTGCGAGTTTGTATCCTTCATTATTCAACCTATCCCATATTTCGAGATTCTTGTTAAATGGTCTTCTCACTTTAATGTCCGGGAAAAGGGCCATTAATAACCCGTTTAGTTTAGGGTTAAGAGCCGATAACCAACTTGAGGAGTAATTCCAAATTTCTAATCCGGACAACTGTTTAATTTGATCAATATCTTCCCAAATATAAAGGGGGAAACGTTTACAAACTCGGGTTTCATAGGGATGAGCGGCAAACAACGTAGCCTGATGCTGTTTTTGTAGTTTGATGTTTTCTGATATGGGAAGAGCTTTGTCGGGCACAATACCGTTAAATACCAGAAGGTGATGAGAGTTGTTCTGATCGCTCAGCTCTGTCCCGGAGATAATTATCGGTTGATAGTCTTTGTTTTTCTTAAAGTAATTTAGAGCATTGGCAATGTCGTCGCTATCAGGTCTAACATCGTGATCGTTGAGCGTTATATAGTCGATCCCGTTTTTATGTCCAGCTTTTAATACGGATATCACGGGAACGTCGCTATCATAAGAATAATTAGTGTGGTTATGGATGACACCTGTCAGCTCTGTCAAGTCTCTCTGGAGGAAAAATACTTTACGCATTGTCTGTTAAACTATAAACTTTTCAGCGTTATCTGTCTAGTCCCTATAAAAACTTCGTTTACGGGTGTTCAGATACACTTGTTGATTAATCTCCGCGAATAATACTGATCCTACGATAGTAAGTGTCGGAGGATGCTTTGGTTTCGGTATTAATTCTCATGAGATAGATTCCCGTAGGAGCCGGAGTACCTTTTTTATCTAAACCGTCCCATGCGATAGCCTGAGATTTATCACCACTTAGTCTGTTTATAAGCTGCCCTTTAATGTTGTAGATCTCTACAACGGATATTTGGTGGGACTGGTTATTGTTAAGTGACACCGATAAGCTTGTTAGTCCGTTGAAAGGATTGGGATGGACGGAGATTTTAAGTTTTGAGCCTGGAATAGAATATTCTTCCGAGTTAAGCGTAAATTCATCAAACCCGAATGATTCAATATAATAAATTTCTTTGCTTTTTATGTCCTGCACCCAATATATGACCTCAAAGTTCTCTAAGCTTTCTCTGTTGATAGTTCTACCGGTTTCTATAGGGTTTATCGGTTGTAAACTCAAGCTATAGCTAAAGGGATAGATCTCATTATAACCGAGAGTAAGTGTATTTGGGTCAGTATGTAGGTGCAGTAAGTTATGACCATCGAGATTGGTGACATTTTTTTCAGTTAAGGCGACAAAGATCCTCAGATTATTCAATGTAGATTCTAACGGATATGATTTCTGATTTTGGAGTTTAAAGCTTAGCTCCATCCGCATCTCAGAAAGGTCTAACTCAAGGTTTTCAGAGCTTCTTGAAAACCGGCTGAAAAAACCAAACTCGCGAGTTGTTTCACATATAATTGACGAAAGCTGAGCATCGTAACCGACTCTGTATCCGGCAATAGAACCTTTGCCGTTGATAATAGTGAAAGGATACCCATACAATCCATAAAAATCTCGCCTCAGATCTGCGTATTCGGAATAATATGGTTGGTCTTGACGGTGAAAGAACATATTAAGGCGGTAGCCGTTAAAATCTGCTAAATTATTTTGATGATCTAATATCTTAGCGGTTATGTCACTTTTCGGACGGACAAAGTTCTCAATTAGATTTTTACCGAAAGCTAAATCGAATGTATCAAATGTAGTTTCACCGAAATTGTTGTCGGGGAAACCATCTCCATCATACAAAAACTCACCCCTGATCCGATATTGTGCAGGTTGATCGGGAATATTGGCGCTGGAACGCGTAAATGATACCGTCTTAACCTGTTCAGGCTCTATGGAAACAAATTCGTTGGCAACCCTGAATGGTAATGGGTCTGTTGTTGGGTTGCTAACCTCCAAGCGAAAAGCCATGTTCCCTTCGATATGCTGAACCGAGTTATTTCTGATTTCGAAAACCGGGTAAATGCTACCACCTAATTCAATATTACCACCCATACTAAAGTTGAGCACTTCAATATCTTGGCCTTCTATGTCGAGTGCTCCTGCGACAGTAACTAAGAACTCTGTTTTGGAGTTATTCTCTTCCATACTGGTAAAATGACCTGGCACATCTTCTGAGGGAGGCACCCAGAAATAGCTGTTAGCACCTCCAATGTTAGATGCAGCGATAAAACGGTTATTAATACTGGTCTCGTATTCTATGACCACCCAGAATCTTTCATGGGTCACAAAGTCTTGTTCTTCAAGGTCAATCCGGTTCCAGCCAGCAACAACTTCCAGATTATTTACTTCCCAGACTAACTCTTCTAAGGGTCGAAGTTCGTCTGTATAGACTTTTAGGTTATATCTTCCTTCCGAGTAGGGAAAATAAACTCTGATTTGTTGTAAAGTTAAGGTGTCTGCGGCTGTAGTATAATCTACTAAATCGTAAAAAACAGCCCACTTATTACTGCCGTACCATAACTGCTCGACCTGATTGTTGTGGTAATAAAAAGATTTAGAACGCAGCTGTTCTTCCACGCAGCCTATATCAGATGGGGTAAATTCAACTAAACTCCAAGCATTGGCAGATATTGTAATCAGACAAAAGAGACTCATAATTATGAGTCTGATACTTCGATACATTAATATGGTTTTCATTGTTTGTTTAGCCAATAGGTGCTGTAACAGCAATGATTTATTGATCTGTTGCCATAGCGCTTTTAGCCGGAAGACTAATAGAAAAAAGTACTGAATTATTATCAGGCCATTGGTTGTAGATTAAATATGTGAAGTTCATACTTGCTCTAACCAAGCCGGGTGTCTTAATATTGAGACCGATACCGGCCATAAGCTTCTTATTATCGGCGGTTACTAATTCTTGGGAATAGCCACCGCGTATTAAGAAATCCTTGGTTAAGGCGTATTCAATCCCACCAAAAAAGGTGTCTTCAATTTCTCTGGAAATAGATTTATGCAAGTCTATTCCGATTTTCCATCTGTTCATATCGCGGGCATACCCTAAAATCCATTCTATAGGAAGATTTTCGCTGTAGGAGCCTTTAGTGGTTCCGGCTTCATTCTCGCTGTCCCAATTGATACTGGTCAGCAGGTTCTTAAAAGTGCTGCCAAAGTAGTCTCGTTCCGTTAAGTTAACACCTATTCCTAAGTCGAGGCCGATACCGGAAGCTGATCCGGAAACGCGATGATTTTTTTGAGCATCATCAAAAAAATCCCATCCGTCATCAGAGCCGAATGAGCTATAATAATACTTGAAAGTTATCCCTGCTTTAGCTCTCCCTTTGGAAATCATTTTCGGTTCTATTAAGTCTGAGATAAGAGTTATATCGGAAGCAATTGCTAAGTAGCCTATATTTTCCGACATTAAGTCATCTCCGTTGTGAAGAAAGCCAATACCGGCTGTCAATAAAGGGTTAAACTGATGTGTATAGCCGATAAATGAGTACTCAACAAAGTCTAGAAACTGCGAATGTTCGATGATCAGGTTCTTAGAGAAAGCTTGATTTTGCAGCAGGGCTGGGTTCCATATCAAAGCAAGTGGGTCATCAGCTCCTGCTGTATAGGCACCGCCTAATGCTAAAGGTTCTGCTCCGATCAATTTCTCCCTGAAAGCTGCCGCGAATTTACTTTGAGAGGCTTGTACTGTCGGTAAAATCACAACCAAGATGGTGACGATTAGAGTTAATAGCTTTATCATAACAAAGTTCAGACTTATTTAACTAAAACCACTGATTTAATCTTCTCTGTTGAAAAAGTTTCCGCTTCAGTGTCGCTCAGTCTGAGATGGAGTATGTAGCGGCCATTATTAGCTAAGTTTCCAAAATCATCTCTGCCATCCCACCAGAATGTGATTTCGGCAGGTCCCATTTTGTTTTCAGCTGTGTATTTGGGTTCTAATCTATAAATTGTTCTCACGACGGTTCCATCCATATTATGGACCTTAGCAGTTAACCATACAAACGTCGAAAAGGAGTCAACTTCGAATTTTACTCTCATTCCATAATTAACAGCACCGTTAGAGTAGAACTCCGAATGAGGCGAAAAAGGGTTAGGGCCTATCTCCAAGTTCGACATGTTAAGGACTCTTCTTGGCGTTGCTTGAACTGCTATAGCCGTTAGCATTACAGTGGCTATTATGATGTATATTGTTACTCGTTCGCTTACTTTCATAGCGTCTATGATTGTTAACACGTTCATGACGTCAAGTTATTCCTGAAAGCCGACAATAAACTTGGCCGCAGAGAGAAGGTCTCTGACAATAAAGTCAGGACTTTTTTTTGGTGAGCCCAGCTGCATTTTTATCTCGGCATTTCCGTCGCCTGTTTTTACTAAGATAGTTTTCATTCCGGCATTAACGCCAAATAAAATGTCGGAATAGCGATCACCTACCATAAAAGAATTTTTCGTGTCGATAGGGTACTCTTGTAGAGCTTTTCGAAACATTCCAAGCTGTGGTTTGCGGTCTTGATGATCGGTGTTATATGGTTCGACTATCCCGTTTTTGTGATAAGGAGCAGTATAAATTTTGTCGATGTGGGCATTCTGCTCGGATAGCAAGTATTCCAGCTTAGCATGAATTTTTGCTAAGTTTGGTAGTTCAATGAGACCTCGAGCCACTCCCGATTGATTGGTAACGATAAAAACCAGATAGTCATGCCTATTAAGTAACCTAATTGCTTCAGCAGAAAATGGATAGAGATTGAATGAGTCGGAGTCATTCATGTATCCGGTATCGGGGTTGATTGTTCCGTCCCTGTCCAGAAAGATAGCTTTTTTGGTATTATTACTCATCTTACAGTGTCTGATTGTTATCGCTTGTACTCTGTTCTTCTAATTCTTAGTACATCGGGTAGTTGTATATTATAAAAAAGCAATCTATAATGCCAGTAGTCTCCTTGCTTTGACCAGGTGAAGGTCAATCTCCAGCATTCCAGATCTCGATCGATTGATAAAGATTGAGAGACTAATTCATCTTTTTCAATGTTGTAGTAGTTGCTATAGTTAACAGACCAGTTTTTAGTTAATTTGAATGATAATGAAGGGCGTATATTTTGGGTAGTGTTCTTTGTTTCCATAACTCGTGAATAGTCATGCGAGATATTGATATTCCAGGGGTGAGTGGAACTGAGATTAGTAAAATCAGATGCTAACCGATCTGCATCGTCTGAGGGGGAGACGTATAAAGTGTCGGCAAAGCCATCAGCAAGACCGGGACTAGTATAGAACTGGTTTCTTTTTTTGGGGAAGTATTCATAATATGGAGCCTCACCACTAATGCGGAGACTGTTATTTATTCGCCAGTTTAGGAGATTAAAATTATAGGCATCCTGACGTGCAGATAGGCTGGCTGTGTAGTTTAGTGCAATACCGGCTAAACTGAACCTACCCGGTCTAAAATTTGAAGTATGACTAATGTCGGAGAATGGTTTCTCGTCTTTTTCGAGGTCATAGTTAATCGATGAACTGAGCGTCAGAAAATCGTTTAGTGAGTGCTCGTCTTCATCTTTTGCTAAACGGTACTTGATCGACCATTTGTGGCCTAAACCGAATGATAGGTTACGTCGCTTAGGCGCAGAACCAACTCCAATCCCGCCAAAAGAGTAATATTTTTCGGCTCGCTCACTATAATCAGGTGTAAAATTAAAGCTTATTGATGGCGTCATAACATGTCGAATAGCGGTAATAGGGAGATCGGGATAACTACCGATACCATAAATTGAATGGGAAAGACGGGTATTAGTGTTGTATTCAAAAGCACGGGAGGGACTGTTACCTTCAGTGTCACGGTCAAACCATACCTCGCGACCACTGATAGATTGACTGAAATTCAACCACCCTCTGAATGTCCGGTTGAAAGATACGCCTATGTTTTGACGAACACCGGCATTGTGGCGAGCTAAATAATTACCATCATCATCCCTGACATTTTTATATAAGATTTCGGCTAATGAGGGGCTTGGTTTGTTGATAAAGCCTTCATGTACCGCCCTCATACTGTATGAGTAATAGAAATCTTCCCATAAATATCCGTCTGCCCTGCCCGATTGGAAAATTTGATATATAGGTCTCGATGGCAGAGAGTAAGACGCGGTTGGTAGGGTGATTCTTTTGGTATCTTCAGTAAGGTTGTCTACGTAGGTCGCTCCTGTATTGATAGTTGTATGCTTTAAGGGTTTGCTATAAGCAATTGTCGAAGTAACTCTTTCACTAAGGCGCTCATCTGCTTCAACGCTTCCTTCCCAGATAGTTCTGCTACTCATAAACTCTAAGTTGGCATCAAGACTTGACCGGTCAAGAAAGTCATGCCGATGCCTAAGTCTAATATACCATTCACGACGGGCGGTATCTTCATTCATGATCCGATGTTGTAGTCTCGCTAATAAACTTCCCTGATAGTGATAACGTTTAATATAATTTGACTCTAATCTTGCTTCCCAACCCGTTTTTTCTCGCCAATCTAAAGCTGTTAATACTTCGGCGTAATCATTGTAGTGATAATACAGAGCAATATTCTCGATATAGCGACCGTCTACATTGTTGTATCCCGGTTCAGGCACTAAAATGCCACTTTGACGGTCGGTCTTTACAGGGAAGGAACCAAAAGGAAACCATAAAATAGGAAAGTAATTAACATAAAAGATAACTGGCTTAGCTACGATTTTATCTCGGTAAAATAACCGCATTTTACCAGAATAAATATAGAAATTAGGCTCTTCGGTGTCACAGGTAGTAAAATAACCACGATCTATATCATATACATCATCACCGACTTTTCGGATCTCCTCGCCGTAATAAAAGCCTTTCTCCAGGCTACTGGCTCCATGATAAATTATACCTTGCTGGGTGTCTAAATCATAGCTCACGGAATTACCAACTAATAGCTGGCCACTATCCTGCATCCAGGTTTCTCCTTTTGTGTGAGCTTGGTTTTCCTTGAGGTCAATGATGATTTCAGGGGCTTTGATACTCGAATTATGGTAAATCAATTCTGCATTTTTTGATAGGTAGATAACCTCTTCCACAACATCATAGTAGATACTGTCGGCACTATATAGGACTGAGTCCTTCTCCACATCATCAAAAACACTGACCGTGTCGGCTACAAAGACGGTATCTTCAGCCGACATAATCGGTGTTTCCGGTACAGTTTCGGCAGATATTAACAGTGAAACGGCTACTACTGCCAACAGAATTATCCATTCTCTATTTTTTTTCAAGGTTCTATCTCTCCATAATTTTCTCTTTTAAGCTGACGGTTAAAATGTCAAGATATGAATACATTACTAACACTAAGCCGTTATCTCGAGAACCATTACGGTTGAACACGTTGGTATAGTCTGACAGAGAGCAGAGAGCAGAGAGCTAAGAGCTAAGAGCTAAGAGCAGAGAGTTGATTTGTGTTCTAGGCCTGGAAATTCTCAGAGTTTTCATTACCGTACCGTATTCTTATTCCTGTTTGAAGTGATCCCCCCCCCTCCTTTAAATCCAAATAATGCAGTAGATTTCCGGCAAAGCAACTTACCTGCCGCATAAATGAAGTGTTCCGTTACACTTACAGCAGTTTTTGACATATTTAACCATTACTACTGCGTTATCCGGGGTAAAGCCTCCGTTACAAAAACAGATTCATTCCAGCTTTGTTTTGCAAGTTATTAGTACAGTAGAAGAGGATGGAGAAGCCCTGTTAAGAATGGGTTCTTATACTGTTTTTCACACAAGATATTTATCGTTTTTTCTTGACTTAAAAGTGGCGATTTTCACTTTACTCCGAAGTCGATAGACTCCAATAGATTCAGGATGATGAATCAATAACGATAATAGAGGTAGGTAACAGTTGTTACAAGAAAGCAAAGATCTGTTTGTTGAGATAGGTGTTGAAGAACTGCCGGCCAGCTATATAAAACCGGCATTAGATTCTTGGGCTGAATTTTTTAATAAGGTTTTAGCTGAACTAAAACTGATTTTACCGGAGACAGAGATCGCCGGGAAATATTCCACGCCGAGGAGATTAACACTCCACATAAAGAATATCAAGACTAAACAAGAAGATGAAGAGACCGAAAAAGTAGGTCCTTCGATAAATGTTTCTTTCGATAAAGAAGGAAAGCTTACTAAAGCTGGACAAGGATTTCTGCGAGGTGCGAAACTCGGGGATGCCGAGTTGAATTATGACACCTTAGCCCGTATTGATAAATCTTCCGGCAACAAACCATTCCTCAAATCAACTAGCAAAGGCGAATACCTGGCAGTTAACCAAGTTATTATCGGGCAAGAGGCCGAACAACTACTCAAAGATGTTTGTAAACAGTCATTAACTAAGATTAACTTCCCGAAGATGATGCGATGGAAGGAAAGGAAGTTTAGATTTGCCCGACCCATCAGATGGATACTAGCCTTATTCGGTGATGATGTGCTAAGCTTTGAAATTGCCGGTGTTAAGTCAGACAGGATAACTTACGGGAACATATTCGCTAAGAGAGCCGAGCGGTTAACTGTCTCCACGATAAAAGAATATGCTGAAATACTCAAGAATAACGGAGTAATAGCCGATAGGAATCAGAGGCTAATAGACATAGATAGACAGGTTAACAAGAAAGCTGCTGAAATCGAAGGAATAGTAGAGGACAAGGCTCTATTAGGAGAAGTAACTGATATAGTTGAGTACCCTACGGCTATTTTGTCTCGATACCCTGAAGAATACCTTAAGCTGCCTGAAAAAGTAGTTTATTCAACCTTAGCAAAGAACCAAAGGTATTTTCCTGTCTACGATAGAGCAGGTAAACTGCTGAACTACTTTGTATATGTCGCAAATAATCTGTCGGAATATGCCGCTAATACTAAGGCTGGTAATGAGAGGGTTGTCAACGCTCGTCTGGCAGATGCACGTTTTTATTACGAAGAAGATATCAGCAAGTCGGCAGATTATTTTAACTCGAAATTACAAGGTATTGTCTTTCATGCCAGAGTCGGTAGCATCGGCGATAAAGTTGTCAGGATTATCGAGATAAGTCGATATTTATGCCGGTTATGTGATTTCAATCAAACCATCACTAATAAAACTGTTAAGACAGCAAGACTTTGTAAGTTTGATTTAGCTACCTCAATGATCGGCGAGAAAGAGTTTACCGGTCTGCAAGGTTATGTTGGCAAAGTATATGCAGCTGAGTGGGGTGAAGATGTTGAGATTGCTAAGTCAATAGAGGAGCATTATCTACCGGTTGGGCTAACAAACTCATCTGCTACTGGAGCTATACCCTCAACAAAGATGGGCCAGGTTGTTTCTTTAGCTGACAAACTCGATACACTGTGCGCCCTTTTCGGAATAGGTGTGGTTCCGACCGGCTCAAAAGATCAATATGGTCTCAGGAGGACAGGCAACAGCATAGTAAGGCTGATTTACGAAGCCGGTTTCGACTTAGATATTTATTCGCTGATATTGTATGTTTATGAGCTTTTGTCGAGGAACCTGCCGAAAGTTTATCACTTAAATGAGCTGACCGGAAGCGTGGGTTCTGTCGAAATTCTGTATGGTTTCTTGAAGCAGAGGATAGGTCAATACTTGCAACAGGCAAGTATTGAATACGATGTGATTAATGCAGTGTTAGCTATAGAAAGTGATAACATTGTTAAAACGATTAACAGAGCCAAAGCTTTGCACCAAATAAGAAGCCAACAAGATTTCGAGCATCTGATGCTAAGCTTCAAGAGAGTATCGAATATCATATCAAAAGAAGAGGATTTCATAGAAGTCAATGAAGACCTTTTAATGGAACCGGCCGAAAAATATTTATATCAGGTTTTGTTGGAGACAAATTCAAAGGCGATGAGGTTACTCAAAGACAATGAGTTCAGTCCTGTTTTAGAGTTATTTATTACCATGAACGCAGCTATAGACAGCTTTTTCGATCATGTTTTAGTCAATGACGATGACCTTGAACTGAGGAAAAACCGATATGCACTGCTAAACTTGTTGCGTGAGCTTTTCTTGAATATCGGTGATCTATCTTTGATTGTTGTAGATCAGCCCAAAACTAACGGTCAGTAATGTACAATAAGAAAAAGATTGACATGCATAATGGAGCTTCGAGACTGTCCGACGATCGTAGTATCTTTCCGGATGCTATGATTATACGGCTGAGATTACGTTTTTCGCATTAGCCGGGACAGTATCATGCTCAGGGTAGAGAACAATAAAAATGATTAAAAAGGAGAAATGTAATGAGAGTTAAAATAGCTAACCGGGCTAAGTCGATCAAGCCTTCGCCCACGCTGGCAGTATCAGCTAAAGCGAATGAGATGAAAGCAGCGGGGATTGATGTTATTAATCTTGGTGTAGGCGAACCTGACTTTAATACCCCCGAATATATTAAGGAAGCCGGCAAAAAAGCTATAGACGACAATTTTACCCGCTATACGGCAACACCTGGAATCTTACCTTTGAGAGAAGCAATTTGCGAGAAGTTCCGTAAGGATAACGGTTTGGATTACAAGCCTTCGCAGATACTAGTATCACCGGGAGCAAAAGCTTCAATTATCAATGTTTTGATGACAATCTGCAATCCCCGTGATCAGGTTTTTATTCCCGATCCCTACTGGGTAAGCTATACCTCACAAGTGGAGATGGTTGATGCATTGCCTGTATTGCTGTCCACCAGTGAATCTGCAAACTTCAAGATAACCGCCGATCAGCTGGAGAAAGCAATAGAAAAAAGTTCGACACCCAAAGCATTAATCATTAATTCGCCTGATAACCCTACCGGATGTATGTATTCCGAGCAAGAATTACAAGAGATTGGTGAAGTATGTGTTAAACACGGCTTACTGATTATCTCGGATGAGATATACGAAAAACTTGTATATGACGGACAGAAGCACGTTTCGATAGCCACGATTTCAGAAGAAATCAAAGATCACACTATCGTAGTTAATGGTGTCTCTAAGGCTTATGCTATGACTGGGTGGAGATTAGGATATGCTGCCGGAAATGCCGAGATAATATCCACTGCCGGCCGTATTCAAGCACATACAACTTCTAATGTCTGTTCAATAACTCAAAAAGCATCTTTGACGGCGATCACTGAAGATGACGGATCAGTAGAAAAGATGCGGGTAGAGTTCGAAAAAAGAAGGAATAAGCTGGTCAAAGACTTGATCCAGATACCTAAAGTCACTTGCTTCAAGCCACAAGGCGCCTTCTACACCATGCCGAATGTTTCTTACTATATAAAAAACAATAAGCACGGAATCGAAGACTCGATCGAGCTGTGTGCTTATTTGTTAGAGAAATACCATATAGCTTTGGTGCCGGGCTTAGCTTTCGGTGTTGATGGTTTTGTTAGATTCTCATTTGCTACAAGTATGGAGAATATCAACAAAGGCGTGGAAAGACTTGCTGCCGGCCTCCGGGCACTGATGGAATAATCGAGCTTAATATTATAAATATCGATAAGAGTTATGAAGATCTTTGAAGAGGAAATAAAAAGACGATACGATGAGAGAAGAACAGCTAAAACAGCTTACTGGTCTAATCTACTAATCAAAATAATTTTGGTTATGGCAGTGATTATTGTTATTAGGTATGTTTCCGATGTCTGGGATATTTTCTCCAGTTCGGAGAACGACAGAAGTAGCGTCGAGCAAGTACAATGATCTTTATTTAATTCACAATGATATCCGCATAGAATCAAAAGATAATCGGGAGAATAAGTTGGACTATAAAAAAGCCGGTGTAGATATTTCAGCGGGCAAGAAAGCGGTCGATCGGATAAAAAAAGCAGTTGAAAGCACCTACAGTAAGGATGTTTTATCCGGATTAGGTAAGTTTGGTGGTTTTTTTAACCTTGATCTTAGTGTTTGGAAGAAACCTGTCCTGATTTCCAGTACGGACGGTGTTGGCACCAAGATCATAGTGGCTAAGATGGCGGAGAAGTATGATACCATTGGCATAGATTTGGTTAATCATTGCGTTAATGACATTTTTGTTCACAATGCTAAGCCGCTGTTTTTTTTGGATTATATCGGTACCGGTTCTATCGATCCTGAGAAGATGGCACATATCATATCAGGAATGGTTTTTGCTTGTAATAAACATAAAATGGCTTTGATTGGAGGAGAAATGGCTGAGATGCCGGATGTATATCATAGCGATATTGATATCGTAGGAACAATAGTTGGTTGTACTGAAAAAGACAGCGTCATCAACGGTGAAACAATCGCTGAAAATGATGTGGTTATCGGGCTGCCTTCTACTGGTTTACATACTAACGGTTACACTTTAGCTCGCAAGATATTGTTTGATAAACTTCAACACAAAGTCGATGATTATTTGCCATTCACAAATCAAACTATTGCCGAAACTTTATTGGCTCCTCATAAATCTTACTACGAACCACTTTATACAATAATCAATGAGCAAAAAATAGCTGTTCATGGGATGGCTCATATCACCGGTGGTGGAATTGAAGGTAATCTGTCGAGAATTATACCTGATGGATTGTGTGCCGAGATTGACTGCCAAAGGTGGGAAACGCCATATTTGTTCTCGTATATGCAAGAACAAGGTGCTGTTCAGATCAGAGAGATGTATTCGGCTTTTAATATGGGGATAGGCTTTGTAATAGTCGTTCCTGAAGTATCTGCTGATAAGATCATAGACCAAACAAAAGGAATCATCATCGGCAGAATAACCAGAGCTGAAAATGGAAAAGTCAAGTTGGAGAACTTATGAGCTGGCGTATATTAGTAACGGGGAAGGACAGCCCCTACATGAATATGGCGATTGATGAAACAATTTATCGTCATGTAGCAGCAGGCAAATCACGACCAACGTTAAGGTTTTATGACTGGGAGCCTTCATCTTTTTCGTATGGTTATAATCAGGGGTTGGCGAAAGAGCTTGATCTGCAAAAGGTCAAAAAATCGCCATTCGGTTTCGTGAGGCGTCCTACTGGTGGCCGAATGGTTCTTCACGATAATGAGGTTACTTACGCTGTGATAGCTCCTACCAATTTTGAGTGGTCTTCATCTCTAAATAATGCCTATTTTAATATTGCTAAGTCTTTACAGAATGGATTCGAGTATTTAGGAATAGAGCTTGAGCTTTCCGAAAACATTCTCAACAGAAATCACCAGAAAGAGGCCATAAACCCTTGTTTCAGCAGCAGTTCCCAACATGAATTGAATTACCGGAAAAAAAAAATCGTTGGAAGTGCTCAAGTACGCAACAATTCTGCTTTCTTGCAACACGGTTCAATATTGAAAAGTAACAACCAAGAAGTAGTTGCTGATTTTTTGCCGGGCCTTAACGAAGAAGAAAGATTGAGAATAAGAACTTATTTAAATAAAAGGACTTCGACTATTGACCAGATTAGAGGTGGATTAACCGATAAAGCGGAGATCATTGAATGTATGATCGAAGGTTTCCGAAAACATTTCAATCGTGATCAGTTCGACTTGGAAACTTCTCTTAGTCAAGAAGAAGCCGAGGAGGCCAAGTACCTTGCAGAGACAAAGTATAGTCAGCCTAGTTGGAACGATAAAGTCCGGGATAACAAAAAGGTGTTGACACATTAACAGTTTCAAAATAAAGTAATAAAGACGGAGATAACATGATAGATAATCATATTTATGGAGGATCGATGATGGATAAAAAGATGATAGCCGCCATCTTAATTGTACTCTTTTCGGTTGGTGCTATATTTGCTCAAACAACTGGAACGTTAGCCGGAAGGGTTACAGATGCCGATGGTGAACCTGTAGCTTTTGCCAGTGTAATCTTATTAGATACTGATCCGGTTTTGGGTACTCAAACCCGAGAAGACGGGACTTACATGTTGATAAGAGTTCCGGTAGGTACCTATGATGTTCAGGCACAGCAAATAGGCTATAGGCCTACAACAGTTACAGGCCAAAGGATAAATGTTAATGAAACAGCTACCCTGAATATCCAATTGAGTGAAAGGGATGCAATTGAGATAGGTGGAATTGTAACAACTGCCGAAAGGGAGATGGTGCAAGCAGATAGAACAGGCTCCAGAAGACAGGTGGATCGGGACGCTATCGAAAACATTTCGGTTGATGGGGTAGACGACATTATTGCTATGCAAGCAGGTGCCACTATGGTTGATGGTAGTCTCCATGTAAGAGGTGGTAGAGCTAATGAGGTAGTTTATACGATAGACGGTATGTCGGTATCAGATCCTGTTGACGGTGGTACAGCAATGACCGTTGACAGAAACGCTATTGCAGACATGGTCGTCATGACCGGTGGGTTCACCGCCGAGTATGGTAATGCTCAGTCAGGTATAATTAATATTGTGACAAGAGATGGTACAAGTGCGTATTCCGGTAGCTTTGAAATGATCTCAGACCATATTTTTACTGAAGGAACAAACAGAGACGAGTTGAAGGTTACATTGGGCGGACCGGTATTAGGACCGGCCTTTCCACGCCTGCGTAGCAGGTTTACATTTTTCTTCAATGCAGCTGCTCTAAGGCATGATTCCAGGTTTAAAGATTATTTTATCAGTAATCCTTACGAAGACTTCAAAAACTTAGTTGGACGACCGGAAGACTATCCGGTAAGAGACCCCTTCGAAGATAGAGATCAATTCTTGATATTCGATTTAGATGAAAGACATTTTAACTCTTATAATGCAAACCTAAAGTTCACCTACAGGCACAGTCCTCAGCAGAACTTTTCATTCTCTACCCGAGCAGATTTTTCCAGGAATATCCCCTTTTTACTAAGACCTTATGGACACATAGGGAGTAATTGGAGCTGGAAATATGCTTTAGAACACTATGCAGAAGTTGAAGAAGATATGCGTCAGCATATGTTTACTTATAATCACATGTTCAACCCGCAAACAAATCTAAACATCAAAGGCAGTTACTTCCGGAAAACAGTTAATGAAGGCCCGAGAGGAATCAGCCGATATGACTTCTTCCAGCTTGATGAAGACTGGACTTATGATCCCGATGATTATGAAACCGGTTTTGAAGGTGTAGATTTCTTAGTCAGCCAAGAAACTGGACTTATTCGCAGAGAATTCCAAAATCCGGAAATATATGTCGATCCTGAAAACTGGCAATACAGAATGGATGGCAGAGAAAATGCGAGAGGTATTCCGGGATTCGTGAGACCAGGATCTTTTTGGTCAAGATTCATTGATGATGAAACTACAACTATGACACTACGAGCTGACTTAGAGTACCAACTAGATATGGCGAATAATATCAAGAGCGGTTTAGAGATTACCAGGCATGAAATCATTAAAGACAGATGGCTCGGTCCCAACAACATAAACATGGAGAGGTTTGAACGATATCTTAGAGATCAGGGCACAGTAGAGGATATTATTCCTGCAGTTTACGATCCTGACGACTCAACGGTTGTTATCCGTGATGAGATTATAGTTTATGATCAGAAAAGCAGGCACCAAGCTTTATATGAGACATCGGGAACAAGAGATGGCTATGAAGCAACCCCATATCAGGGCGCTTTTTATTTACAAGATAGATTGCAGTTTGAAGGTATGATAGCAAATGTTGGATTAAGGTTCGATTTCTGGTATTTAGGTGATGACTACATAAGAATATACGATGGTGTCAGAGAAAGAGTCAGCTGGGATGAGTGGGATATAGGAGAAGATGTAGATAAAATGAGATTAATGGTTTCTCCGAGAGTTGGCGTTTCTCATCCTATCTCTGAACGAGCTGTCATGCACTTTGCTTATAACTACCAAAACCAGCTGCCTCAAATGCAGTACATTTTCACTACGACAACAAAAGATGATGCCATGTTGTTCGGTGGTGTATTAGGCAATCCGAATTTAGAGCCGCAGATTACAGTTACTTACGAGGTTGGCTTGCAACAGCAATTGGGGCAAGATCACGTTCTTGATGTCACAGCTTACTATAAGAATATCTATAACTATGTTAGTATTATGACTATAAGAGAAGATCATCCCGAACATGGAGAAGTCTCATACTTACAATATTATTCAGAAGACTATGGAAGTACAAGAGGTGTTGACTTCACCTTACAGAGGATGCTTTCAAACTTTATTGCAGGTTCTCTGAGTTACTCATTAGCGTGGGCACAAGGTAATCATTCAGGCCTTTCAGTTAAAGATGAGACAACCGGCAACTTGAGAGAGTTCCCGTTGAACTGGGATCAGAGACATGCCGCCGATCTTAATATAGAATTTAGAGTTGGCAGAGATGAAGAATGGTACTTACCTTATAGTGATGTTCTGTTCCCGATGGATGACTTCTCTCTGAACTTAGTTTATTCATTAGCTTCAGGCAGGCCTTATACTCCTATAGCAGAAGAAGGTAATCAGCAGCTTGACACAAACTCAAGAAGAAGACCTACAACAGAAACAGCAAACTTAAGATTTACAAAGAATTTACGTTTCGGCAGAAGCAACAATGTTAGATTCTGGGTCAATGTACAGAACCTGTTTAATAAAAGAAATATCTTGAGAGTATTTCCGCGAACCGGTAGACATGATTGGGACGGTGCAGACATATCCGAGAATCATCCACCTGATTATGTTGATCCGATTCGTGAGTATAACTATCTTCAATCTATACAAGATCCTTCTATGGTGGGAGGACCCAGAACAATTACTACCGGCTTATCATTTGCCTTTTAGTCGGAGATAAACTATCTTGGGGCAGGCGGACTCCTGCCCCAAACTTAAATGATTATAGACCCAATATATACTTGAAATAAAGATGAAAACATATAATAAAATACTGTAAAATACAGGAGGATTTACGATGTCAATAAACAGTAAAGAGAGAGCGGTTAATAGTGAGCTGAATTATAAAAATTACCGGCTCTGTATGCTAGTTGGTCTTTCATTGCTACTGGCTTTAATGATGCTATATTCTGTAAGTGCTATAGCACAAGAAAATGAAACAATTCTTGATGAACAAACAGAACCGGTACCAATTGATACGCCTGAAGAAGTAGCTATTGACGATGCTCCGGAGATGGGTGGATTTGAAGCTTTGGCTAGAAAAATAGTAGGCAGTGGTCTAGTTGACTTATTTATCCAAGGTGGCTTTGTTATGTGGCCATTACTCATTCTCTTATTATGGGCGATAGCGATAATAATCTGGAAACTTATTGTCTTATCATACGCTAAAGTTAATATTCACGACTTGATTTCACAAGTGATGCCTTTAGTTGAGCAAAAGAAATTCGAAGAGGCTATAGAGATTTGCCAGAATACCAGAGGCCCTGCTGCAATGGTCTTACATTTGGCATTACTGAAAGCAGATTCCGGCGTGGAAGCAGTTGAAAAAGCCATCGAAGGTGCAGCTGCTATGGAATTAGCATACTTAGACAAAGGTTTTATCGCTTTATCTACAACAATTAACTTAGCTCCAATGTTTGGTTTCTTTGGAACTATTGTTGGTATGATTGCTGCTTTTGATGCTATTGCTAGAGCTGGGGAGGTTGATCCTACTATTGTCGCTTCAGGTATTAAAATTGCTCTTATTACAACCGCTTCCGGTCTTGCTATTGCCATACCGGTACAGTTTTTCAATAACATATTTATGAGTATGGTTGATGGACTTGTGATTGATATGCAAAGAGCATCGGAATCCTTAGTAGAGACACTTGTTCATAAAACAGATACAGAAAAGTAATAGAGTAATCCAATTAATTTAATGCTATGAGAATGTTAGACCTGGAATATGGAGAATGATCAATGCCAGAAGGCGTGGAATATTATCAACAGGTTTATTACATGACAAATAACGTGATCTGTTAAGAAAGGAATTCGATATGAATTTTAGAAAAAGGAAGAGAAAAACGAGCGGGATACCTACAGCATCTATGTCAGATGTGGCCTTCTTGCTGCTGATATTTTTCTTAACGACTACTAAATTTGATATCAAGCAAGGACTTGGGTTGGTACTACCACCCCCGGCAGAAGAAGGTGCTGAAAGAGTTCGCGTAGATGATCAAAACATTGCTCGTGTTCTAATACGTGAAGACGGAAGGGTAGCTTTAGATGAGGAAGAAATATCTTATATTGCCCTAGAGAGCCGGATCAGAACTATGGTTGCTGAGAATCCTGAGCTGGTGGTGTCCCTTAGTACACATCGTAGATCTAGATATCATTATATGATAGAGGCTTTAGACAGACTTCGTGCTGCTGGAGCAGATAGAATATCTCTATCAACTAATTAAGTTTTGTCGATAGATAAGGAGAAAGAATGGCCAAAATAGCCAAAAAATCCAAACCGGAAACAATTATTCCAACTGCTTCGATGTCAGATATAGCCTTCTTGCTTCTCATATTCTTTATGGTATCGACAGTATTCGTTCAGGAAGTTGGCTTGAGAGTCACTTTACCTGAAGCGAGGAATATTGAGAAAGTTCCCAGAAGGAATTCAACTACCATTTATGTAGATCGCAACGGGAATATCTCTATTGATGATTTTCTTGTAGATATACCAACCGTCCAGGATGTCATGGTTAGAAAGCTTTATGATGACTACAATACGATTGCCGCTTTCAGGACAGATCGTAATACAGATTACGGGATTATGGCCGATATCCTTAACCAGCTGAGAGAAGCTAATGCTTTAAGGGTATCGTTTGAGTCTCGTCAAAGACGGTAAAACCTATAAGGATGGCTTATTATGAGTAGTGAAAAAAATAACGTAAGAAATAATAGGAAAGAGAATTTGAGAGGTGGAGACAAGTACTCAGACTGGAAAGATATAGCCAACAGCTATTATGATAAATCATTAAGTCTTGCTGTTTTGTTTGTTCTCTTTACTTTTCTGGTTACACCTTCAATAGAGGTTCAACCTTACGAAGCGGAGATTACCGTTACTGAAGCAATCGATATTCCTCCTGACGTTCGTGAGCCAATTGAGCCGCCGGAGGAATTAGTCAGACCGGTCGTCGATATAGTTATTGATGCCGAGCTTGAAGGTGAAGATGAAGATCTGGAAATTATTAGCACAATATCTGAAACTACACTTGACCCTCGCGAAACAATTGAACGGCCAACAAGAGAAGGACGGACACCTCGCTTCGTTCACTATGAAGAGCCACCACAAGCAATTAGGCAGGTACCACCAGTGTATCCGAGACTTGCCAGGCAAAGGGGACTTGAGGGAACGGTAATGTTGCTGGTAGAAGTACTAAGAGATGGGTCTGTTGGTGCTATTGAAGTGCAACAGTCACTACAACCCGGACCTGGTGGTGTAGATGAAGCTGCAATCAATGCTGTCAGGCAATGGGAGTTCACACCTGCAAAAAGTGGTGGACAACCTGTAGCGGTATGGGCTTCCGTACCTGTGCAATTTAGATTAGACTAAAAATATAGATTTAAATGGTGATTAAATAAAGAGTCGTGATCAATTTACTATTATGGAGGATAATAATTATGAGTAAAAAGATATTAGGTATCGTGCTGTTGTCATTGATAGCATTGTCATTTAGCAGCCTTTTTGCGGCAGCTACAGAAGACGATGACTCATATAGGCTAATGGATATTAGCAAGTGGCATGATGTCGGGAATATTTGGCTTAGAGTAAGTAATTATGGCTTTTTTGGTTCCGGAAGTAACAGCCCTCAATGGCCTTCGTTGGAGTATCCCGGTGGAAGTGGTATAGATTACCTCTTTCAAGGAGCTTTGTGGTTCGGAGCGAAAAAAGTCAGAAGAGACATACAAGACAGAAGAATGTTCTGGGAACCGGATCCGGAAAGTTCTGATGATGTCGTAGCCGAAGGATCTTCAAGGTATGAAGAACTTATTGCTGAGCATGGATCACTAGATATAGTGATCGATACTCTGGTAACTGTCGGTTTTGATGGTGATGCGTCTTTGTATGAGTTTTTGCCGGCGTATAACCCCTTAGAAAGGAATGCAATAGGATTGAAATACGGAGAGTACAACTTGTTGGACAGAGTTGTAACTCAAAGTATTAGAACTCAGCGAGCCGGTGAAGATGATGATGGAGATGGACTTATTGATGAGGATCCAGTAGGTAGAGCCTTTCCGTTTAGAGAGGCCCATGAACTGCCTCCCTCACCCCCCGGCGATATAGACCTGCCTTTAGCAAACTTAGCTGCAAGATATCTTCACGAGCATGACCCAATAATGCAGACCATGGTTATTGAAGCAAACTTAGATATCTGGTTTCCCCTAGGTTTTATTGACTTAGGCAAAGATCCGTCAGATGGCTTGTTTAACTATACTGCACCTTATGATGATGATTCGGATGGCCTAATTGACGAGGACGGTTCTCCCGTTTCAGAACAGGATTATTTTTCTTACTATTATGATTACAGTCCCTTTGGAACTTCGGGCAAAAGAAACCACGGAATTTCTTCAGGACAGTTTGACCATTTCCCCTTAGGCCTAAAAGTTCGGCAGCTTAGTTATCAATGGAGCTATGAATATATTAAAAACTTGGTTTATGTTGAATTCAATATAACAAATATGAACCCTCAAGATACTCTTTATGACTGTGCTATGGCGATTTATATGGATTGTGATGTCGGACCTCAGGCATGGAGCGGAGACGACAGGTCGCTTGATGACGTTAGTGGTTATGTTGCCGGTTCCGGATATGAATTTGCATATACCAGAGATTATGATGGTGACGGTGGTCTTTCACCTGGATGGATTGGTGCTCGTGTATGTTCACCGGATCCGGAAGAATTGGACTTTGCCTGTTGGGTGTGGCAAAGAGGTGATGGTCCTGATGATAGACGACCGAGAACTCTCAATCCGACGGGCCAGGCCACTGCTAATGAAAAGTATTGGTTAATAACGGGCAGAAACCCTGATGAAGATAAGTTTAGCCCCTTAAGGCCGGTTAACTGGACACCCGACCAGAACCCCCACTATGAAGAGCCGGAACCGAATGACACCCGATTCTTATTTGCATTTTATGGTGATATGCAGGGAATGTACGATCCTACTCCCGCATCATGGAACTTAGCTCCCGGTCGTACAATGAAGATCGTTGTTGCAGTTTTCCCAGGAGAAGACCTGGAAGAACTTAAAGACACAGCAGTGTGGGCTAAAGATATTTATGGTGAGGCCCAAACTTTGGAAACAGTTATCTTGCCGGATATTCATCCTCATTATTTAGCACCTGAGCCACCTACAATACCTAAAATGTATGCTGAATTAGCCGATAATGGTAATAGAATTGATGTCTATTGGGACAATAGATCAGAGTTTACGATAGACAGAATGGTAGTTTCTACCGATAGGATTGGTTGGCAAAATATTCAACCCGATAATGATGAAGATAAACACTTCCAGTATTTTGATAGCCATCTCAGTAACTTCCCTGGCCCTGGCATGACAGCAGATGATTGGCCTGAAGAGTTTAGACCACCTGAAGATCCTGACCAGTTTAACGCTAATGCAATAGTTAATCCATGGACCGGTTATAGACTGCGTCATGACTTTCAAGGTTATACCTTATGGGGTCGTTCAGGATCAGGGCGACAAGATGACTGGACGACTATGGAGATGTGGGACAAAATAGACACCGATCAAGATTTCTTAGATTATGAAATCGGCAAAGTTCCTGATGCCGGCTTGCATGAAGATTTTGGTGGATATTTAGGTGTCGATAAAGGTTTGCCGAATCTTCAAGAAGCAAATGAATATGATACTAACTACTATTATCTTGATGAGATGTATATAATATCACCGATAGAGGAAGGACAAGAGTTTTACGGACTTTATCTGTATAATTATGAAACCGAGGTCTCTATCGGAGGTAATGAATATGATTTGAATAATCCCGATGACCTGAAAGCTATATATTATGACACGCCGCTTACATTTGAAGAAAGAGCTCTTCTTTTCAAGCATCCTAATGTAGCTGATGAAGTTTATTTGGAGCTTTATGGCGATTCATTTATTCCTCTTCCGGAACATGCCGGACAATCTGTGTTGTTTGTTGCTGATGCGGAAGATGCGATCGCAGATTTAAGAAGAGAAAGATTAGCAAGAAGATACTATCGTGAAAGTATAAATCATCCGCCTAAAGGTGTTGAGTACTATGTCGCTGTGACAGCATGGGACAGAGGTATGCCCGGTAGAAACCTGGAGAGACTTGAATCCGGAAGAGATGCAGATGCTAACATGAAAGTTTTATTCCCGGGTCCTTTAGCGCAAGATAATATGGATAATATATACGTAGTGCCTAATCCTTACTTCGGCCTTAGCAAGTTTGATGGTAGAAGAGAAGGTGATATGCAAGGTGATAGAAGTAAGAGGATATGGTTCGTTAATCTTCCGGAAAGAGCTACTATAAAGATTTATACTTTAGCCGGTGACTTAGTGGACGAAATTGAGCATTACGGGACTAAAGAAGAAGATATCATTACAGTGAGCCGTGCCGCAAGGCAAGGGCTGACAGCCAGCGGTATAGCATCCTGGAATGTTCTTTCGAGATATAATCAAGTTATTGCACCGGGTGTGTATCTTTATTCAGTTAAAGATCATGCGACCGGCGATATAAAAGTTGACAAGTTCGTCATAATACAATAAGAGGGGAGGCGACAATGAAAAACAAAAGATGCAATACTCATATCATACTGACGTTGGTTGCGCTGATAACGTTGCTTCCGACCTTATTAGCAGCTGATATTTTTCCTAAAGTTGGAACTGCCGGTCTGCAGTTTCTTAAGTTAGGTGTAGATGGTCGTGCTATTGGTATGGGAGAAGCCTATACCGCCGTGTCCGATGACATTTCTTCGGTCTATTGGAATCCTGCGGGGTTAGCGCTTAGCCGAGAAAACCAAATTATGTTTTCACATACAAATTGGTTTGCAGATATCAATCATGAATTCTTCGCCGCTTCAAGAAATACAGACTTTGGTGCATTAGCATTAAGTATATCCTTTTTGCATATGGATTATATGGACATCACCACAGAAGAAGTATTCGGGCCTACTGGTGAGACGTTTTCACCCTACAACTTAGCTCTTGGCTTAACCTATTCAAATCAATTTACCGATAGATTCTCATTTGGCTTTACAGGTAAGTATCTTAGAGAAAGTCTCGGATGGGAAGCGCAGCATACTGTGAATGGTTATTCTATTGATTTAGGAACGACTTATAATACAGGATGGAGAAATATGATAATCGGCATGGCCCTGAGAAACTTTGGCCCCGATTTAGAATATACAATAGACAACGATGGAGATGGACTCTTTGACGAAGATCCCTTTGACCTAATCGATAATGATGGTGATGGCTTAATTGATGAAGACAGGGAAGAGTATCCTTTCAAACTACCGATGAATTTTTCATTAGGTATTGCTATTGATTTATATCGAAGCGGAAACAATGCACTGATTACATCTATTCAACTCGATAATTGCGTTGATAGAATGGAAACTTGGAATCTCGGTGCTGAGTACAAGATGGGCACATTTGCAATAAGAGCCGGACATCAATTCAATTATGATGAAGCTGGACTATCCGCTGGTTTTGGATGGAGAGTTCCAGTGACATTTGCCATTGTCGACATCGACTATGCGTATACCTACATGGGTGATCTTGAAGAATCCGGTCTGTTGTCAAAAGCACAGAGACTATCGCTGAAGATTAAATATTAATATATTGAAAAACAAAAGAGGTGTAAAATGAAAAAGACTCTAATATGTTTACTGTTGCTAACCGTAGTGGCAGTGTACATCCACGCAGAAACCATGAGTGGGTTAGATATAATGAAACCTGCTCCGGACAATTCACAGATACGACAGGCTCCCGCTACTCGCAGCGATGCTCCTAACTTTTCCTTCCACATTGAACCTATGACACTTATGAACACATACTATGACTATTTTCCCGGCAGCTATGATTCCGTGCCAGTCAGAATGCAGCCTTCACCCGCAGGTATGTTCGACGGCGGAGGATTGTATTTAGCTTTTCAGGCTACTGCTGAAGCAGGAGCTGTAAGGCGTGTATACTATGCCTATATACTTGACGGAAATGTTCTCAGTCAAACTCTCGTAAACTCTAATGCTCCGGCTCATTTGCCGGAAGGCTTTCCAAGTGTCGATGTTGATTGGGAAACAGGAAATCCACTGTTTTCTTGGCATAGTGCTGCTTCCTATGATCCGGCTACACTGAATAACTGGTTTGCTTTTGACGACTATTCTGCTATCGGTTTTCCAGGTGTATTTAGTGAAGCTTATGAGGTTATAAGAAACCCTTATGAAGTCGAAGGTGAAGCCGGCAATGAGTTTATCTGGCCGGTTTTATACATAGGTCCCGGACCAGAAGAAGGAGTTAAAAGAGTATATGTAACCGCTAAGAATCATCTCCGTACTCCAGAGGATTATCCGGCCGAAAACACTATGATAGCTTATGCTGACTTTACCAATATCGAAGATTTGGCCGAATACGATGAGGAACAGTGGAACCATATCACTATTCCTCAATTAGACGAATGGAGAAGTAATAACGTCAGAAATTTCCGTTCTATAACTGTATGTAAAGATACCGGGAAAATTGGTATTATCGGTCATACAGCAAAAATGGGTGAAGAAGTTGAGCCTTATAATGAGCATGAAGTGTTGTTCCTTCTTGAGAACACTAATCATGGTGAAGGGGACTGGGATTATTATGAATTTGATCCCACAATCAGAATTGATAACCCGATATTCCCTGAAGAAGTTGGTGGAGATAATCGCGGATTCTGGAGAGATGAGAACGAGAATCCCTTTGAAGATATGAGATACAAGCCTTATGTTAACAGGTTTACTGTTAATATTGACGATCAAGGAAACTATCATTTCCCAGCAATGTTTGCGCTCATGAATGAAGGCAACTCTTGGTATCCAAGATTGACAACTACCAAGCATGTCAAATTTGACAGAGATACTGAAGAGTTTGAAATTCATGACATGTATCCTCGAACTGAAGACGGATCAAGGTATCTTCCTTGGGGAGCTGAACCCCAATTTACCGAGGCCGGCAATTTGATGATTAACAGTAGCTGGCCAATTTATTGGCATGAGACAGAAGACTTATTCCATGAGAACTATCATAGAATTATTTCTGACGGACAGTACATGGTAGCTTTATTCCAAGAAAGCGTTAAAGCAAGATTGTTCCATGAATTGGACATCGAAGACTATTCTTCCTGGTCAAGTGCGCCGGAAACTTATATCTATCTTTCCAGTGATTACGGTGAAACCTGGTCCGAGCCAATAATCATGAATGCCAATCATCAAGATGAAGAACCTTCAGAAGATGGTGTCTTTCACGGACACTACACACCTGAATTACAAGGTATGATTCCATCTTATTGGTACTTAGCTGATGATATTGAAATGATTGGTGATGGTTGGGGAAGAGTACATTTAATGTTCTTAGATCAAAATGATTATGGCTCCTCTATCCAAGAAAATAGCCCCAACACCGGTGGAACAATAATGTACACATCTCTTGATCTTGATTTTGAAGGTGGAGAAGTTAGTGTAGAAAAAGAACTTGAAGATCTACCGGAAGTTGCCATGCTCACAGGAAACTATCCTAATCCATTCAATCCCGCAACAACTATATCTTATTCCTTGCCTCAAGACTCTGATGTACAATTAGAAGTCTATAATGTCAGAGGTCAGTTAGTCAAGACATTAGTTGATGGATACCAACAAGCAGGCGAAAGGCATGCTGTTTGGAATGGCACTGATGATTCTGGAAGAGAAGTAGGCAGCGGTGTATATTTTTACAAATTAGCTACCGAAAATCATCAGGACGTCAGGAGAATGGTTCTTGTTAAATAACTAAGATAAACTCCAAAGCAATATATTGCTGAGGATAAGTAAATATAAACTATGATGCCGGATAAATTTTATTGTTTATCCGGCATTTTTTAAAAATAAGCTCAATATAATTAAGGAGGATAAGATGAAATACCTTGCTATTGTATTAATGATGTTCTCTGTAGTCAGCTTGCTGATCGCAGAAAGCGACATTAAGCATTTTCATGAACAGGAAACATTGATCGATATGAAAGCCGATCTATCTCTTAACAGTCAATCCGAAGAGACAAGAGGTAGGGGGTTACATTACGACATAGTCAATCACATGTCAATTATGGGTTCATACTATGACTATTTCCCCGGTAATTACTCAAGTTTCCCACTAGTAAAGCAGCCAAGTCCTGCGGGTATGTTTGAAGGTGGTGGATTATATATGATTTTTATGTCAACACCAGAAGCAGGCAGCACAAGAAGGGTATATTACAGTTATATACATAACGGTCAAATAATCCAGACAACTTTATTGGATCCTAACAATCCAGGCCCTGAGGGATTTCCCGGTGTTGATATAGACCAAGAAACAGGTAACCCGGGCGTTACTTGGCACGGTAGAATCGATGACGATCCTAACTGGCACGTTTTTTTCTGTTTCGACAATTACGATGCTATAGGGTTTCCGGGGGTATGGAGTGAGCCTTATGTATTAATCAACAATACAGAGATGGAAGAAAGTTATATCTGGCCTTCTCTTAAGATAGGTCCTTCACCACATGAAGGGATGAGCAGGTTATATGTCTTTGGTACTAATTCAGAGCCGATTGAACCTATGGGACAAGGAAACAATAAATATATGGCTTATGCTGACTATCAACAGATGACCGACTTAGATGAGTTTACAGCCGAAGATTGGACTATGTACGAGATACCTTATATGAGGGAGTGGGCCGAAATATATCTTAGATCTTATGATGATGTTGTTGTAACGGAAGATGGTACAGTGGCTCTGGTAGGAACTTTATTTGACTGGGGAAGCT
>PWNZ01000068.1 GCA_003564135.1 Candidatus Cloacimonadota bacterium | reverse complement strand
GACCGGGCAAAAGCGGACATAAATGGGCCCGGATGAGAGGCATGATGCCGAAGCACGAAGGAGAGAGTGTCCATCTGACCGGAGAAACGCCATTCAAACACACGATTACATTCCATTAGGTTTTATGGTCAGTCTGTTTTTCGATTAAATGGTCGCAAGCTCTTCCTGGTGCTGTAACCAAAAACTGTAAACTAAAAAACAAAGTAAGATAAAACCACATACGTCGATAACATTATAATCAGGTGTATAGCCGATTATGAATATTGTAATATTACGGTGATATTTTAAAAAATAGGGGGGCGCGTTCCGGTAGTTGACTTATATTGTAGATTCAAAGAATAAAATGATTCTAACAAAGTGATCACTGAAAGCTAAATGCAAACGCATTGCACGATGCATGGAATCTTTTACAGCAATAACTGAAGAGTAACTACATGATTACCAAGCGCAGAGATTTCTTGAAGACCACCAGTATCGATTCTTTTACCTGACTTATGACCGAAGACATGAAATCAACAAATGCTGCTCATGCCGGGCCACAGAAACCGAAGGCGATAAAAATCGATTCGAATGATAATGTGGCTACCGTATACGCCGATATTACACCAGGTTATATTCATTATATTTCGGGTAGTGAATCTTTGTCTGTATCGGTAACGGAATCCATCCCGTCCGGGCACAAAGTTGCATTGAACGATATACCTGAAAATACGCCCATTATAAAATACGGGGTGACCATCGGTGTCTCCACCCGATACATTCAAAAGGGCAGTTGGGTGCATCTGCACAACTGTAAAAGTAAATACGACGAACAACATCATGAAAAGCATGAATGAAACCTGGAAAGGATATCTAAGGGATGACGGTAGAAAAGGTATACGTAATCTGATTCTGGTCGTGTATACGGTTGAATGTGCCAGTCATGTTGCCCATAAAATTGCGGAAGGCGAAGAGGATGTGCAGGTTATTGGTTTCAGCGGGTGCTATGGAAACGATTATGCTTCCAGACTTTTGGAATCACTGGCTCGCCATCCCAATGTCGGCGCCGTACTTTCTGTCGGATTAGGCTGTGAATACACCCAGCCCAAGAGCATAACGGAATCTGTGCGTAATTCCGGTCGCCCTTCCGAATGGTTTTTCATTCAGGAATCCGGTGGTACCATACGTAGCATTGATAATGGCAAAAACCGGTTGAAGCAACTGCGTGAGATCATGGTTAAAACGTCCAGGCCCTGTGAGATGGACCTGTCTGATCTGGTTATCGGATCGGAGTGTGGCGGTTCGGATGCCACTTCCGGACTCGTTGGGAATCCGGTGGTAGGTCGATTGTTTGACTATGTTGTCGATCGTGGTGGTACAGCAATTTTTGAGGAAATTGTTGAATTGATCGGGTTGCGTGATATACTTGTAAAACGATCAGCAAACGCTGTAGCATCCCAACAACTTCTGGAGTCGTATAATAAAGCGGAAAAATACTGTCACGATGTAAGACAATTTTCGATTTCTCCGGGTAATTTTACTGGTGGACTTACAACGATTGAAGAGAAAAGTCTCGGAGCGTATGCCAAAAGCGGCAATCGACCTATACAGGGAGTGATTCGAGTTTCAGAATGCCCACCTCATCATGGATTGTGGCTCCTTGACAGTGTTCCTGATGACCACTTCATGCAATTTGGATACACAAATCCAAATGATACGGAAGGGATCATGGATTTGATATCGGCCGGTTCTCATATTGTACTGTTTATTACGGGAAGAGGGAGTGTCATTGGATCTCCTATTGCTCCGTTAATAAAAGTAACTGGAAATAGTGAAACCTATCAGAAACTGGAAGATGATATGGATTTCAACGCCGGAAGGATTTTGGATGGGGAGACAAGTCTGGACGAATCGGCAAGGGAGTTGCTTGACCTGGTCATTCAAACCGCTGGCGGTAAACCGACAAAGCCTGAGCAATTGGGGCACGCTGAATATTTTATTCCGTATAAGCATCAACAAACTCCGGATTTGCAATCAGGGTGCAGGGTTTGAGGTCTGCAAGTGTACCTTTGTTGCATTGTCATGATGTCATGAATGTTCAATTGAAATGACCAAAGCGTGTTTTAATGAATAGTTTTTTAATTACACTTTGTACGAATGAAAAATAATCTAACAAAGAGCCTGCATCAGGCATTCTCTCTTGACAATGAAACGGCATTGATCACAGGCGGTGGTAGTGGATTGGGTTTTGCCATGGCCCAGTGCCTTGTGTCTTGCGGTGCCAGGGTGGTCTTGATTGGCCGTAACGAAAACAGACTAAAGCAATCGGTAAAAAAAATCGGGAAAAATGCTGTCTATCGTGTACATGATATCACCGACTTTGAAAAAAGCGAAGAACTGGTTGAATCTGTTAAAAAATCGCACAAAAACATTAGTATCCTTATCAACAATGCCGGAATCCATTTGAAAAAACCAACGATAGAAACAGAGGTAGATGACTTTCAAAAAGTCATAAATACGCACATTCTGGCTAGTCACGTTTTGGTGAAGCTGGTTCTTCCGGACATGCTTAAAAAAGCAAGGGGAAGTATTCTGTTTACTGCTTCCATGGCTTCTTATATAGGTCTGCCAAAAATTGTCGCATACTCCGCTGTGAAATCTGCATTTGTTGGCATGGTACGATCGCTTGCTTCCGAAGTATCATCGAATGGAATTCGTGTGAATGCCATTGCACCCGGGTGGATAGAGACACCGATGTTGAATGAAGCCTTGTCTGGTGACGACGATCGAAAGAAGAAAATAATTGAAAGGACGCCAATGAAAAAATTCGGAGAACCGATGGATATTGGCTGGACTGCGGCATTTTTATGTTCCCCCGCTGCCAAATTTATAACCGGAGCGGTCATACCTGTAGATGGTGGCGCTCATATCGGTTTTTGAATGTTTTTTTTCACTTTATTTGAATCATATCAAAATAACGCAACATGATGGAATGGAAAAACGATGACGAGCTCTTTGAGCTTATGAAAAAGGAGCTCTACACTCCCGTGTTATGCGATATCCTTGATGCCCTTGATTACCGGCATCAGTTTTTACCGCAATCCATTCGGCCTTTACTCCCTGAAATGAAGATAGCGGGACGCGTCATGCCGGTGCTTATGGCTCCTGTATATGGTCGACAGGAGAAACCTTTCGGATATTTAACCCAGGCTCTTGACGATTTAAAACCTGGTGAAGTGTACGTTGCAGGGGGTGATGGTGGAAATTCGGCAAATTGGGGGGAGATACTTACAGCATCCGCACTTCGCAATGGTGCGGTTGGAGCTGTTGTTGATGGTTACCACCGTGACACCCCTCAGGTTTTGGAGCAAAACTTTCCGGTTTTCAGCAGGGGACACTATGCGCAGGACTCGGCACCAAGAATGAAAGTGGCAGACTGGCGGTGCATGATAGAGATTGGAGGTGTTCAAATCACTGACGGGGATCTTATTTTTGGTGATATAGATGGAATTGTAGTTATTCCGTCCAAGAATCTTGAATTGATAGTTTCTGACGCTTTGAAAAAAGTACGTACCGAAAAAGTGGTCAGAAAAGAGATAGAAAATGGCATGACAACTACTGATGCATTTAAAAAATACGGAGTGCTTTAGGTTAAGAAAGCTTCCTACATTTTGTTAGTAGCTGTTGTGCAATAAATTGAGATACAGATTGTCGGTCATGGCCAATTAAATTTGATTATATATGACAAAGTTTCGTTGGTTCTTAATTATATGTGTTGCAGGATTAACCGGATTGATAATCCATGGAAGTATTACCGTAGAAAAACAAAACATCATTAAGGTGACTGCTCCGTTAAACCGTGATCATCCAACGGCTTCATCACTGTTGGTATTCAAAGAGAAAATGGAGGAGTTTTCAAATGGAGAATTTGAGGTTCGCATCTTTTTTGACTCCCAGCTGGGCAGCGCAGATCAAACGTTAAATCTGGCTCGTATGGGAGATGTGGAGATGGCCTTAATAAGCAGTGCTGTTATGGTTCCCTATGTTCACGAAATAAACGCCATTGCAATGCCATTTATCTGGGAAGGCTCTGAACATCAAAGGAGGGTACTGGATGGCGAAGTTGGCGATAGATTGCGCAGATATGCCCGGCCCAAAGGAATAGAAATTCTTGGGTTTCTTGATTCCGGCACACGTAATATTTCAAATTCACGTCGCCCAATTGAAAAACCGGAAGATTTGCAGGGCATGAATATACGTGTGATGGGACAGCCATTGATGTTTGCAACCATGGGTGCCATTGGAGCAAGTGCAATGTCTCTGAATATGGGAGAAGTTTACACAGGTTTACAAATGGGTGTTGTAGACGGATGGGAGAACAATCCCACAACCATTGCTTCATACCGAATGTGGGAAACCGGTACGGTATACTATTCATGGACACACCATTTATCACTCCCTGATTTGTTGATTGCCGGACGTCCGTTTATCGATAGTTTGACCAAAGAACAAATGCGTTGGGTTACCGAGGCGGTTGAAGCTACGATTCAGGTACAACGTGAACTTTGGGAAATGTCGGAGAAGCTATCGATCCGGCGAATGGAGGAAGCAGGTATGATAATTAATGAAGTTGACCTTGAATCATTCCGTGCAAGAGTCCAACCGCTATATGAACAGTACTTCTTGAAATATGGAGACGAATTCACAGATCTTGTGGCGTTGATACAAATGGAACAGCAACAGCACTACGATCGTTAGAAATCTGGTTTAAAAAAGATAACGGCCACAAAATTTATTAGAATTCACTTGCTCTTTAATGATGGTAAAATGGATTTACATACATGTTGAAGAAATCCTGGTCGTAATCCTGGTAAGTTTAATGTCGATTGTGGTTACTCTTCAGGTATTTTACAGACTTGTCTTGCATGATCCCTTGATTTGGTCAGAAGAGTTGGCAACGATTTTATTTGTATGGGTAGTAATGATTGGATCCTCATTAGCTTTAAAACGAAAAGAACATTTTGCCGTAGAGCTGCTCTATAGAAATCTTGGAGTATTAGATCGAAGAATAGGAACTGTTATTGTAGGGGTGGCATTGATCGTTTTTTCACTTCTCATACTCTATGAGGGAATGAAACTGGCATGGTTAAACATGGGCGTGACTACAGCAGCCATGGAGATTTCACGCGTATATCTTTATGCGGCACTACCGGTGGGTGGATTTCTAATGCTGATCAGAAGTATTGAGCTGCTTATTTCAAATTATGCAGCTGATGGCAGGAATAACGATGAGAAAAGTGATGAAGAGATCATAGATAAAGCGGAGGTCTCAGTTTGACTCTATTCATCCTGTTCGTCACCTTCCTGATATTATTGATCCTGCAGGTCCCGGTTGCTGTTTCGCTAATACTTGCTTCTTTTGTAAGCATCGTTTTGTTTACTGATTATTCATCCGGGATGATTTTACTTAAAATGTTTGGTGCTGCTGAGGCATTTCCGCTTATTGCCATACCTCTTTTTGTAATGGCCGGTGCGATTATGAGCAAGGGGGGCATGGCTGACAGACTAATATCATTTGCCCGTAGTATCGTTGGAAATGCGCGTGGTGGCATTGCCATGACAAGCATTTTGGCTTGCATGTTTTTTGCAGCAATATCCGGGTCAGGTGTCGCCACAACAGCTGCGATTGGTACTGTAATGATCCCGGCAATCATGGCTTCAGGTTACTCACGAGGCTCGGCTACTTCACTGCAAGCTACGGCCGGTTCCATAGGAATCATTATTCCTCCGTCAATCCCATTAATTTTAATGGGATACGTAGGTGATATTTCAATAAGTTCATTGTTTATGGCCGGAATAGTCCCAGGTCTGCTTATTGGTATTGGGCTGATGATCGTTAGTTATGTAACCGCCCGATATGAAAATCATGTTGCTGTCTATGAACCGGTTTCATTTAAGGAAATAATCAAAGCACTCCGGCGTGCATCATTAGCTCTTTTGGCTGTATTCTTTGTGCTCGGTGGTATCATGGGTGGGTATGTAACTGCAACCGAGGCAGGTATTGTGGCTGTGTTATACTCCCTTTTAGTCAGTTTGTTTATTTACCGGGATATGAGTATTAAGGATTTGGCACCTGTGATGGTCGATACAGCAAAAATAACCGGGATCGTCGTTCTTGTGATTGGAGCAGCAACACCTTTCGCTTGGTTGCTTACCGTGGAACAAACGCCGGAAATAATCGCTGGATTTTTACTTGCACTCACAGACAGCCAGTTTGTAATCATTTTTTTTATGATAATCATCATGATTGCGATTGGAACGTTTCTTGATCTGACTCCAGCCATGTTTATTCTTGTGCCAATATTTATGCCCATAGCTGTCGGTGAATTGGGGATGAACCCGGTACATTTTGGGGTTTTGGTCGTTGCTGCACTTGGAATTGGTCAATCTACACCACCGGTCGGTGTTACCCTGTTTGTGGCATGTAGTGTGGGAAAAATTCAAATGCATGAAGTGGCAAAACCAATGTTGCCATTTCTTGGATCAATGATCGTGGTCTTGTTTGCGGTAGCATATATTCCTTCACTAACTTTATGGTTGCCTGAAGTACTACCTAGTTTTTTTACTTGGTTGGAATCCTTTTTATCAGGCAGGTAGTCGATTGCAACTGAGGATGCAGGAAATAATAACTGAACTTCTGTTGTTTGCAACAGCAGAAAAAACAAGAAAAATAGTGGGGGTAGAAAACCCGACAGGTGACTTTATTCTTATACGTATCATATTACTGTTGTATATGCGATTTTGTTCGTACCGAAAAACTAGAATGTCTGACATTGATTTTTGCACTTGAAAAAAAGTCAGAATCCAAATCCAATATTACAAACTATAAACCGAAGTTGACAAAATGGAATCGAATAAAAACTACAGTCGAAGAAGCTTTCTGCAAACATCCGGGGCAACATTGGGCGCTTCTCTGGTGACGTTGCCTTTTGCAAATGTTGTTAAGGCCTCTCCGGCAAAAAGACGCATGGCTCTGGTAGGTACAGGAGTCAGAGGAGTGAGCATGTACGGCAGAGGTTTACTAAGAAACTACTCCGATTATGTGGAACTGGTCGGTGTTTGTGATATCAATCCGGGTAGATTGGATTATGCAGCCGAGTTTATCGGAGCAGATGCTCCCAAGTATACGGATGTGGAAAAAATGCTGGCCGATGTGCAGCCTGAAACCCTGATTGTGACTTCACGTGACGATGTTCATCATGAACACATCATCAAGGGTCTGGAGTATGGCTGCAATGTTATTTGTGAAAAACCCATGACCATCGATGAAGAAAAAACCCAGGCTGTGATCGATGCCGACAGAAAGTCCGCCGGCAATGTCATTGTTACATTCAACTATCGCTATCCTCCGTACCGTGCCAAAATGAAGCAAATGATCATGGATGGTATTGTCGGTGAGATGGAGCAGGTGGAGTTTCACTGGAACATCGCCCACGGTCACCTCAGAAACTATATGCAGCGTTGGCATGGTCACAAGGAGTTCGGGGGTTCACTATGGGTGCATAAAAGCACGCATCATTTCGATATGATCAACTGGTATCTTGATACCGACCCGGCCCAGGTTTATGCCTATGGTTCGCTTGATTTCTTCGGAGCAAACAATGACTATCGCGGTAATAACTGCCGGGATTGTCAATTTACAGCCAAATGTCCCTATCATTGGGATATCACGCAAAATGATCATCTGAGAAGACTGTACACCGAGAATGAGCATTATGATGGTTACATACGGGATAACTGTGTATTTCGCAAAGATATTGATATTTATGACCGGCATGCTGCCGTGGTCAAATATGCCAATGGTGTGTATATGAATTACTCGTTGACGGCCAACTCCGATTATCCGGGTTTCTGGCTGGCATTCAACGGCACAAAGGGCAGACTTGAAGTGCGGACCCACAGATATCCGGAACGTGACTTTGAGGAGATATTGTTCACACCCAATGCCCGTTACACCAATGAACCTGTTCGTGTGGTAAGGGTACATCATGGTGAGGGTGGTCATTGGGGCGGTGACCCGATATTGACCGATCAACTCTTCAAAAATCCCGATAAACCCGATCCACTCGGGCAGCAGGCCGGAGTGCGTGACGGTGCCATGTCTGTTTTAACAGGTGTTGCTGCTCGTAAAAGCATTGAAACCGGAAAGCCGGTTGATATCGAAGGTCTTACGGACTTGAAACCCATGGCAAAAAGACCAACATAATGAGCGCATAAATCGGGTGTTGACCTTATGCATACATGATTAATTTGTCCATGCATAAGCTGTTTTGTAAAACTTCTAATCAATCGCCTTTTCAAACCAATGTGCTTTTTAAATTTTGTACGTTTTGAACATGGTGCATTCCATGTACTGCTGGCATCTTTGTTCATCATCGGCGTATCGTGTACCCCATCGGAACCCTCCAATACAACAGAGGATTCGGTGCAGCAACGAGATGCCTTTACCATAAAACCGCGTCTGATTCCGGTGGACAAAGGGTTTGCAAAGACATCCGTAAATGCGGTGATATTCAGGCGCAATTCCATATTTACGCAGGAACAGACCCAGTATGTGTCCTATTACGATCCCGAAGGCCGGGTTGTGATTGCAAGGCGCGAGCTGGATAGTAATGACTGGACCATACAACTCACTCCGTTTCGTGGCAATGTGTATGATGCGCACAATTCCATCAGCATTGCAGTGGATGGAAATGGTTTTCTGCATCTTTCCTGGGATCATCATGGTCATCCGTTGAATTATGCACGCAGTCTGGAACCGGGTTCACTTGAATTCGGTGAGCCAAAGCAGATCACAGAGGTATCGTCCCGCCATCGGG
>PWNZ01000206.1 GCA_003564135.1 Candidatus Cloacimonadota bacterium | reverse complement strand
CACGAATGAAAAAGAAAGTTTTAGAAGGTTTAGAGAGTTTAGAGCTTCGCTGTTTAGATTAGGGACAGGCACAGTGTCCTGTCCGTACAGTTATATGCTATCTCTCCTGTTAAAATACCGGATGAATCCGGCGTACCAACCGACTGGAAGTCAGCGTTTCATTTATTCTAACTTTAATCTCAACAGGAATCAGCTCTGCACCTGCTGCTTCGAAGGTTACTATCGACCCTAAAAAGGCCGGAGATTCGCATACCACTTTATCGCCCGGATCCAAAAATGTTCTGATCGCATTATATATCCCGTTGGCTCCTCCGCTGCATATCTGCATCTCATCGAGGTCTACCTCTAATTTTTCTTCACTGATGATTGCTTCTTTTAAGACGTCTTCGCCACCGGAGGCACCATAATGAAGAATTTCTTCCCCATTTTCCGTTATGACCTGTCTGGCCAACTCTGCTAAAGTCTGAACAGGAAACGTATCAGATGCTGGAGACCCTCCGGCAAAAGAAACAAAATCAGGGACACCTTTAGTCTTATCTATGAGCTCCATAATCATTGAGCTTCTCATCTTTTTTGTAACTGTGGAGTATCTATCCTGCCCATCCATCTAACCTCCGTAATTCATCTTCTTGGGTTTTATTAAACTAGCAGAAAAAGCAGCTTACAGGTCAACCAATAAAAAAGGAGGCGTTGGCAATAGCCAAACACCTCCTATCTGATTTTGGGTTATATATTATCTCGTCCTTTCAGTTCTTGTTCTTCTTCTTTCATCGTCTCTTCCGCCTACAACGGCGATAACTCTGTAGAATCTTTTTTCACCGACATCTTCGGTGTATTCGGCTTCGGTGACAGTGTCAATTTCTTCCCATCTGTCTAATGGAGCAAAAGGATCATCAGCAGCAAGAATTCTATATGAGGAAGCATAGCCTAAGTCTTCCCAACTTAACCTTATCTGGTCATCAACTATTTCTATAGTAACTTGCGGTGCTTCAATTCCGTCCATAGTAATCATTATATTGTCGAGAGCGGCAGGTGGCTGTTCTCCGATACTGGCGTCATTTCTCCAGCTAAAGACGAGCTTTTTAGTAGTTCCTGCATAATCTTCAGCAGACAGTTCGAAATTTTCTTGCGTCCAGTTTTCTTGCATCTGCAGATTACCACCTAATTGGCCGGTTGTTAATTGAATACCTGCCGTAGGTTCAATGTCGGGATCAACTAGAAAGACTCGGAGGTAATCAAAATTATTTTCTCCCATTCCTTTCCACCAGAAAGAGAGGTTATAGTCATTATCGTCGATTTCCGGGAAGAAAATATCTCTGTAGGCATGAACCACGCTGGAGGCTGTAATATCATATTGGTGATCTCTTCCATCGGTATCCGAAATATAAAGTCCTCTATCACCTTGATAGGCAGCTTCAAAACCATGATGCCATTGATTAGTTTGATTATCATTAGCCAGTTCTAGCTGAAGTTCACCTTCAAAATCTTCGACAAAGGGAACATAGGCCGGAGTTATTCTGGTTGAAAAAGTTTGGGGACCAGCCCAATCGCTAAACTCATTATTGCCGTAGTTTGATCTTACGTAAAAGTCGTAAGTTGTATTTTCATCGAGTTCATCGTAACGGTAGGGATTATCTTCTAAATTAGCTCGGGTGGGATTGCCTGTTGGCTCAAATCCTGTTTCTCCTAATTCTATGTCCCACAATTCAGCTGCACCGAGTTCATCCCATCCTAATACAGCTGATTGATGCGTTATATCTGTCACAGTTAGGTTTCTGGGCGGTATATCATCCGGCAGTTCTATCACGGATATATCATCAATTGCGACAGGCGGCTGGGTTCCGAGGCTGGAGTCGTTCCTCCAGGTAAAAACTAATCTCAGTGTTCTTCCCGCATAGTCATTTGGCAGCAAGAAGGCTTCTTCCTGCCATTCTTCTTCCATATTATAGGTTTCGCCTAACTGTCCCTCAACAAGCTGTTCTCCGGCTTGAGGCATAACATCAGTACCGACAAGAAACACTCTCATATAATCAAAATCTGCCCAGTCACCTTCTCCCATTCCTTTCCAGTGAAAGCTCAATTCAAAGGAACTGGTAGCATCTTCATCAAAATATATATCACGATATAAATGAACGGTGCTTGATGTCGTTATGGTATATTCATTACTGTCTCCGCCATCATTCGATATATAGGCAGATGATACCCCTTCTAAAGCAGTAGCATTTCCTACATGCCATTGATTAGGAGCTTCACCGTTAAGAAATGTCCAATGAATTTCTCCGGTGAAATCTTCATTAAATGGCAAGTTTGCAGTTATCTGAGTAGTGGCAAAAGTACGTGGTCCGGTCCAATCGCTGTATTCACCGTCACCACCGTTCGCTCTGACATAAAAATCGTAACTGGTGGATGGGTCTAGTTCCGTCATAGTGTAGGGGTTATGAGGGGTATTATCAACTGTGGGTTCACCTGTAGGTTCAAATCCGGTTAAGCCAAGTTCAATATCCCATCTATCGGCATCACCAACTTCTTCCCATGTTAAGTCGGCTCGATCATGCCGTATATTAATCGCACGTAGATCAGCCGGAGGCATGAAAGCAGGAGCTTCTCGTAATTGAATTCCATCAAGAACAACGCCCCAACCAAAGTCACTGACAACTTCAAATTTAATATATATAGTTTCTAAGTCATCGGGCAGTAAGTATTGTCTGTGTGTCCATTCGGGTATATCATCGTCAAATTCTTCGATTAATTCCCACCGATCATCTTCGTCCACCTCGCTGTAATACACCTTAAGGGTATCAAGATCGCCAGCCCAATCACCCTGAGCATGCCAAAAAGTAAGCATCGGTGTATCAACTTCAGTTGCATCATAAACCGGGGTAACTAAATAGGCAGCATGCCCTCGATCAGCACCTCCATAAAAAAGAGCATTGTACTCTCCGACAGCAGCTCCGGCCGGATTATTACTGTGCCCACCGGATGCTCTGCGCCACTCAGTATCACCAACAATGGCTTGCTCTCTCCATCCTTCCGGCGGAAACTGTTCGCCCTCGAAGTATTCAGTCCATACCCCTGCCGGAAGCGTTGTAAAAGACCATACAGGAGGATCTTCAGTAGCTCCGAAGTCATTCAACGGTTCTATCTTCCAGTAATATGTTGTGCCATTCTCCAGTTCACCGGGATTGAATGTCGTTCCCCTTTGTTCTCTGGAATTAGGTTCATCCGGCAGTTCCGTTCCGAAATATACGTTATAAGCCATCGTAAAATTATCGCCTGCCCGCCATTCCAAAGTCGGGTTAAGCGGTATGTCAATAGCTCTGTTTTCCGGATATACTATCCGAGCAGGTTCCGGCGGCTCTTCAGGTGTATATACTTCAGGCCCAACGACCGTATCGATGTATAAGTAGTAGTCAAAAACGCTCAAATAATGAATGCAGAAATAAATACTTTCGCCTATAGGCAGATCATTTTTAACAAACTGCTGCCACTCTGTTGTGGAATTGGTAATGTTTTCCGACCATTGAAAATCGTCTAAATCTGTCCCTGTAGTTGACCAACCAACTCGGAATGTCTCATTACCCAAGGTGTGTTTTCTATAATAGAAAGAAATGGTTCTATCATCTTCTGAAGTTTCTAATCTCGGGGTTATTAGATACTGATCATAAGGTGCTCCGCCTACAAAAGACGAAAATCTAAAGGACCGGTCTCCTTGGTGCGCAAACGTGTCATCATGTATCATCAAATTACCTTCGGGTGGATTTTCATTTGCATAGCGCATAATCCAACCTTGAGGTGGTGCTTCTTCGGTTTCGAACCCTTCATTAAGATTTTGTCCGGCTAACTGAAGGGCAATTAGAGAAAACAGAATCACGACTGTAATCTTATATATTTTCATAAATCCTCCCATAATGATCTACCATGGTAATGGTCTGTTATTATACTTTAATTATAGCATTTAAAGTACCGGCTTGGTCGATATAATAATACCTAACCCAAGCCGGCGCAAATACTATTTAACTAAAATCATCTTTTTTGTTTCGTTAAAATGGTCTGTCTTCAACCTATAGAAATAGATTCCGGAGGTGGAGACTCTTCCGTTATCATCTAAACCATCCCACACTATAGTGTGTTTACCTTCACTCTTTTCACCATTTTTTAACACTCTGACCCTTTGTCCGGTGATATTAAATACTTCTAAGGATACGTGAGTCTCTTCTCTAAGAGTAAAGTTAATATTAGTATTGGGATTGAAAGGATTTGGATAATTATTAAACAATTGGGTTTCGTAGACTATAGGAGGTAGTTCTTCTTCGTCTTCATCTACAGTAATGGAAATTGGTCCATGGAGACCATAAGTCAGGTCTAAATCAACACTCTGCAACCAGTAGTAATAGGTATTACCAAAATCAACTTCTTCGTCTTCAAAGATATAGTTAGTTGTCTCGGAAGTGTTCTGCGCAGGAATAATCGGATAGTTTATCATTTCCGCTTCGGCATAACTGTTTTCACTATTTCTGAACACATTATATCCCAACATGTTGGTTTCAGTCTCTGATGTCCAGCTCAATACTGCATTCATGCCTGATGACATGCTTACCGTGAAAGAAGAAAGAGCGACAGGCAGGGTCTGACCTTCCTGACCGTTATCGCCGGCAAACTCGAATAAGTCGTTTCTTCTGGCATCTCCCAGATCACTTAAATCTACAATTGCGACACCGTCGTCCCACTCATAGTCTATCTGTGTCCAATTTCCTGAACCGGGCCGATACCATAATTGATTTGGTTGATTCTCGAAGCTAAGATGTAAATAACTTCCTCTTCTAAACACTGTACCATTATCTACTGAAAAGCCGAAATACCTGCCTAACGCATCCGGACGAGAGAATAGCGCAACGGACTCGTAATTTTGGTTAGAAGATACCGTTACCGTAATATTAATCATCTCATCCTCGTCTTGGTCAGGTATAAACATGATTTCAACCCCATTAACATTGGCAATATAATCATCATTAGCATCTCCTACTGGAGACATAGGCCCTGTGTATGTATCAGGCAGTTGGGTAGTAAATCGCCACACAGGTACGTTTTCAGCATCGCCTCTGAATGTGATGAGGTTGCGGCGTTGTAACGATGTGTCGTTTCGGCGTCTGCCTCTAACTGCTGACCTGCGGCCATCTCCACCGTCTATGGTTGTCGGTATAACTTGCCAATAGTAGGTTGTTTCCGGGTCTAAATCGATAGGGACTCCAAGACGATAGCCTGTCTCTTGGTCTTCATAACTTACCCAATGATATTCTTCGCCGAATCCTTCCTCAGTGGTGAAATATACTCTGAATCCAACAGGATCACTATAGTCTTCATGACTTATGTATTGCCATTCGAGGTTTTCTAATGATACAGGTACCCCGGTTGCACTATCAGCAGGCACAGGATTAACCGCTATCGTCGGATTGGGGTCAATATCTATTTCCTTTACCGAAACATTGTCAATAGCAACCGGCGGCTGCGTTCCCACAGATGAATCATTTCTCCAGGTAAATATCAACCTTCTAACTTCTCCGGCATAGGTGTCATTCGCCAGTTCGATTCTTTCCTGCTGCCATTCTTCTTCCATGTTGTAGGTATCGCCTATCTGCCCGGAAAGAAGCTGTGTTCCTGCTTGAGGGATAACATTTGTATCCACCAGGAATACTCTCATATAATCAAAATCCGACCATTGAGACCCTTCTCCCATTCCTTTCCAATAAAACTCTAATTCAAAATCATTATCGGTATCCTCAGGAAACTCTATATCTCTATAGATATGGACTACACTCGAGCTGTTTATACTATATGAGTTGCTTTCGCCATCATCGTTTGTGATAAAGGCTGATCTTTCACCTTCATAAGCTGTAACATCCCCGATAAACCAGATATTAGGCTGTTCACCGTTCACTATCTGCCAATCAATATCAGCTTCAAAATTTTCGGCAAAAGGTAGTTCGGCAGGTATCTGCGAAGTCATAAACCGCTGAGGCCCCGCCCAGTCACTGTATTCATTTTCATCGTGTACCGATCTGACATAGAAATCATAAGAAGTCATAGGGTTAAGGTCTTCATAGGTATAAGGATTGTCGGTAACACCTTGTTCGGTGGGATTACCTGTAGGCTCGAAACCGGCGAGGCCTAACTCAATATCCCACGCTTCAGCTCCTCCTGCTTCTGTCCATCCTAAATCAGCTGAATTACCGGTAATATTGGTAACGGCTAATTCTCTTGGCTCCGGATATCCTTCTGCAACAGCTATGGATATACTGTCAACAGCGACCGGCGGCTGTGTTCCTACCGAGGCATCATTTCTCCAGGTAAATACCAGCCGTTTGGTTTCTCCGGCAAGGTCTTCGGGAGTAAACTCAAACAATTCTCTGCGCCAATCTTCAGAGAAACTGTATCTTTCGCCTATCTGACCTTGCGGAACGAACACACCAGCTGTAGGTGTAACATCCGTATCAACCAGATATACGGCAAGATAGTCCCAGTTGACCTCACCCATACCTTTCCACATAAAAGAGAGTTCAATCACATTGTCGGCATCCTCGGGAAACTCTATGTCTCTGTATAGATGAACCGTGCTGGCAGAATTTATGGTGTAGGCATTGGTATCGCCTCCATCGTTAGAAATGAAAGCCGAACGTTCACCATAATATGAAGTCACGTCTCCGATATGCCATTGGTTAGTCTGCTCACCGTTCGCAGCCTGCCATTGAATATCTCCGTCAAAAACCTCTGTGAATGGTAATCTTGCCGGTATTTGCGTGGTAGCAAATGTTTCCGGGCCTGCCCAGTCACTGACTAAGCCGTCACCATGATTAGACCTGACATAAAATTCATAGGATGTAGAGGGTGATAGGTTCTCATAGTGATAGGGGTTCGTATTGACGTTCTCACGAGTAGGATTGCCGGTAGGTTCAAACCCTGTCAGCCCTAACTCAATATCCCAAGCGTCGGCATCTCCTACTTCTTCCCAGCCTAAACGAGCACTATTACCGGTTATATTTGTAACAGCCAGATCACGCGGCGCCGGTGTAGCAGGAGCTTCTCTGACATCAATAACGTCCAAAACAACTCCATATCCGTAATCTCCAATGCCTTCAAATATTATCTGAATCGTACCTAAATCATCAGCTAAAGGATATGATCTTTCTGTCCATTCAGGGATATCATCTTCAAACGAAGCTATCAGATGCCTCTCATCACTGTCAATTTCGCTGTAATAAACTCTTAACGTATCCTGATCACCGGCCCAAACTCTTTGAGCATGCCAGAATGATAATTGAGGCGGTGACAGTTCAGAAACATCCAAAGGTGGGGTTATCAAGTGTGTTGTTGCACCTCTTGATGCACCTGCGTAGAAACGGGCATTAAATCCATCTTCGACTGCACCGGCCGGATTGTTGCTATGACCGCCTGAAGCTCTAATCCAGGAAACTTCAGCCGATACGAATTCGTGCTCCCATGAAACTGGTGGAAAATCTTCACCGGCAAACGTCTCTGTCCAGGGAAACTCAGTTACGGTAGGTTCGCCGGTAGTTGTAAATGACCAAGTCGGTACATCTTCATTTGCTCCAAACTGATTTCCGGGAACTATCTTCCAGCGATAGGTAGTATTGTAATCCAGTTCTCCGGGATCAAAGGAGGTAGTGTCATGATTTGCTACATTAGGTTCTTCGGGTAATTGTTCTCCGAAATATACATCATAGCTGTCGGTAAAAGCATCACCGGACTGCCAGCTGATATGTGTATCAATAGCTACACCTTCCGCTTCATCGGCCGGACGAGGATTGATAGCAGCAGCAGGTGGCTCTTCAGGTGTGTAAACTTCCGGGCCTACAACCGTGTCTATGTATAAGTAGTAGTCCCAAACGCTCAAATAATGAATACAGAAATAAATACTTTCGCCTATAGGCAGATCATCTTTAACAAACTGCTGCCACTCTGTTGTGGAATTGGTAATGTTTTCCGACCATTGAAAATCATCTAAATCTGTCCCCGTAGTTGACCAACCAACTCGGAATGTCTCATTACCCCAGGTATGCTTCCGATAATAGAAGGAAATTGTTCTATCATCATCTGAAGTTTCTAATCTCGGGGTTATTAGATACTGATCATAAGGTGCTCCGCTTGCAAAAGACGAAAATCTAAAGGACCGTTCTCCTTGGTGCGCAACCGCATCATCATGTATCATCAAATTACCGGCGGGTGGATTCTCGTTAGCATAGCGCATTGTCCAACCTTGTGGTGGAGCTTCTGCGCTTTCAAAACCCTCGTTAAGTCCCTGTCCAAAAAGACAAGCCACCGTAGCAATACTTAACGATAAGCATAAACCTATTATCAAAATACTCTTGTTCATAAATCCTCCATAATTTTTGGTGAAAAGTGTTAATCTGCTATAGTCAAAGAGCCGCTGCTGATAAGGCGACTTTTTTGATCTAATTATTTTACATATAATAACTTAAATTGTGTTAAGCTCCTGTCATAGACCAGAGCTGGTTATTTGCTCGATAAAGTTTAGAACTCCACTCAATCCGATAATACTAACCGGAAATGGCGAACATTATATGAATACTGCCTAGTGAATACTGTTTAGTGTGTGCATTAATGTGTGCACAGTACAAGGAAGCTAGTACTCCCGATCGTTTATAAATACACATATCTATCCTTGCAAAAGATCCTTATCAAGGAATTGGAAAGTTCAGATAAATGTCAAGCATTATCTCACCCATTACTCCGATACGTCTGTAGAGACCGTTCAGAATAAGGAACAAATAACTGAGCCGATAGGTCTTATGAGCAAAAGGGGCGAATGAAATTCACCTCGCGATTTGCTATGTTAAAATTCATTTTCAGCCACCGAGAACACCGAATAATGGCCTTCACAGCTGACTCTCATATCTTTCGTTAATATTATAATCATTAGCTAGGGTGTCTTTATTAAAATTATACATTATACATTATACATTATACATTATACATTATACATTATACATTATACATTATACATTATACATTATACATTATACATTATACATTATACATTATACATTATACATTATACAT
>PWNZ01000201.1 GCA_003564135.1 Candidatus Cloacimonadota bacterium | reverse complement strand
GGCATGACCTTTTGTTCGAGTTGCTTCTATATAAGCAAATAATCCTGAAATAGTTCATAATGCGGTTAGGTACTTAACTATTTACCTGATCTCACTTATGTCAATAAACTTTACTAAAAAATTTATAAAGACTGAATACTTTAATTTGTATTTTTACCAAATCATGACTTTTTTTGTATTCAATTCAAAAGTTGACATTCCACATGGTACAGAATAATGTACGAAGCGGGTTTTAAGTTTGCAACGGACTACAGAGTTTTTTAATTTCCTTAATCATAATTTTTTTTAGATGGACAGAAGAGATTTTATCAAAAAAGGAACGGCTACAGCAGCTGTGTTTTCCATTGTTCCTTCCTGGGTATTGGGTGGTACAAACTTTATTGCTCCATCCGACAGACTGACCAAGGCCATTATTGGTGTCGGATCAATGGGACGAGCTCATATTCCTTATGATAATACCCGCGTGTTGGCCATTTGCGATGTAGATAAAAAGCATATCGAACTGGCTAAACAGGCATTAGGGTATCCGGTACAGGTGTATCACGATTACCGTGAATTGCTTTTAAATCCGGAAATTGATATTGTACATATAGCCACCCCGCCTCACTGGCATGGAGTAATGTGTGTAGATGCAGCACGGGCAGGAAAGGATATCTGGTGCGAAAAGCCTATGACCCGGACTATAGGCGAGGGGCTTCGTGTAAAAGAAGCCATGGCACAATACGGTCGCATGTTTCGCCTTAATACCTGGTTCCGTTTCAAAGATAATTTTTACGGTATGGAAACTGCAGTGGAACCCATTAAAAAACTGGTTGACAGCGGGCTGCTTGGCTGGCCTTTGAAGGTAACGGTAAATGCTGCCACTGGCTTTGACTGGAAATTCTACTGGGTAGGACGAACTGATTTAGATGTTCAACAGGTACCGCCACATCTTGATTACGAAATGTGGCTCGGTCCGGCCCCGTTTAAACCATATCATCCGCATAGAGTCCACAGCACTTTCCGCGGCTATTGGGATTACGATGGTGGCGGTTTGGGCGACATGGGGCAGCACTACCTCGATCCCGTTCAGTATTTCCTTGGTAAAGACAATACCAATCCGGTAACCGTTGATGTAGATACCGAACAGCAGCACCCCGATGCAGCGGGTGTGTGGAAGCGGGTTGAACTCACATATGCCGATGGCTGTAAAATAATATTGGATGGTGAGAATAAAGATAAAAATGCCGCTTACATTGTAGGCCCCAAAGGAAAGCTATACAGTGGTTTCCGCAGCGATATCCCCGATTTAAAAAAGAAACTGGCAGCTATGCCAAATCCTCCCCGTCAGATTGGTACCTTCTCCGAGTCGGTTAGAACAAGGCAGAAATTTGCTTTGAATGAGGAAAATGGTTTCCGCTCGGGAACACTTGTTAACATGGCCTTAGTTGCCATTCGCCTTGGTCGTTCCCTGAAATTCGACCCCGTAAAATGTGAATTTATTGACGACCATGCGGCCAATCTGATGATTAATCAGCCGTTAAGGGCACCCTGGAATATCTGAAAACAATCTGAAAACAAATAAAAATGACAAGATATATTTTATTTACACTGATATGCTCCTTGCTTCTTTCAGGCTTATGGGCACAACAACCGCAAAACGATATGCGGACAAACCAGACGAAAATTGCCGATTTACTGATGCAGTTACCGGCACAGAACAGCGCAGATTTTAACCTTATTATGGGAGAGCTGTCGCAGATGAGTGGGCAGATTATTGCCACAGTAGCACCCTCATTGGTTGCTCCTGGTAATGGAGACGATACACAACTGCGATATGCCGTTAGCGGCCTGGTGAAGTATATTGCCGATGGCGGCAACCCGGCAACTATGCGGGAGTGCTCACAAGCTCTTTGCAACGCAATTGCTTCAGTTAACGACGATGAGGTAAAGGATTTTCTGCTTCAGGAGTTGCAATTTATTGCCGGCGACGAAGCTGTTCCGTTAATGGCTTCGTTGCTGCGGCACAGCAGGCTTGCTGATCCTGCAGCTCGTGTGCTTATAAACATTTCATCGGAAAGTGCAGCTAAGGCATTGATGAGGGCTTTGCCGCGCGCAAGGGAAGCAAACAAAGTGATTATTGCACAGGCACTGGGCACCATGCAGTATGCCCCGGCGGCAAGATCCCTCATAAGAATGGCGCGTTCTTCAAAAATTGAAGAGAAAAAAGCCGCCATGCGTGCTTTGGCCCAAATAGGCCATAGCCCATCGAAACCACTGTTGGAGAAGGCAGCTATGAGTGCAGATTTTGCCTATGAGGCGTCAGAGGCTACTGCCTCCTATTTACTGTTGCTGGAAAAAATGGCAGTTGGTGAGCATAAGACAGCTGTGGTAAATGAGCTGGAAGAAATTATGTTCAACGAAAATATTCCGGTGCAAACACGCAGCAAAGCTTTACGAATATTTACAAACACTTCTGACCAGGCACCGTTACCTCAACTTCTGCAGGCTCTTCAATCGCCAGGCAACGAATTTCGTATGGCAGCATTATACCTGCTGGATGAACAATTTTCAGAAGGTGCAGCCAATGAACTGATGAAACTGGCCAAAAGCACCAGCAATATGGATCTCCGTTCAGAAATTATATGGCTGCTTTCGGCAAATAACTATCGCGATGCTATTCCGTTTATTACAGAATCATTACATTCCGACAACAGACAGGTTCAGCTTGCAGCTGTTCATGCTGCAGGTTCTTTAAGGCACAACGAATCGGTACCCGGGATACTAAAAGTTATGAATACTGCAGATGCAGAGATCATTCATGCTGCCAGGCAGTCTCTGCTCATCATTGGAGGCGATGAAATTGCCGATGCTGTGGCTGAGGTACTACCCCGGTCTGATGGGCCTGCACGTATTGCTTTCATTGATATTATTGCTGAAAAACAGGCTGATCGATATTCTGCGATGATTTTTTCTGATCTTCAAAACATTGATATTCAAATTGCACAGGCCGCATTTACAGCATTGTATGCAGTTGTAAAACCGGGCGATGAGGAAAAAATTGCCGCCTTGATGAATGAAGTCAATACTAACGATCAGATAACTGCCCTGCAGGATGCCCTGTATAAAGTTATCAGCGTGAAGGAAAGCACTTCACAACAGGTTGATATCGTAACCGGATTTATGACAAAGCCCGGGGCGGTTGAAGCCAATTATTATCGGGTACTTGCCCGAATTGGAGGTGAAGAGTCATTGCCGTTAATTGAAAATGTACTCCGGTCAGGAAGTGAGGAGCAGAAGGAAGCTGCCATTGGAGCACTGACTGTGTGGAATGATCCAGCTGCTATGCCAATATTGTGGGATATAGCCAAATCGAACAGCGAAAGACATTTGCGCGAGCGGGCACTTTCGGGTTACATAGGTGGGATCAATCGTTCAGGTGAGCCAGAAGACCAAAAGGTGCTGATGTTCAGGAATGCGATGGAGCTTGCCACAACCCTTCAGCAAAAACGAATGATTTTAAATCAGACAGCGGCTAACAAAACGCTTTTGGCTTTGGTATTTATCTCAAAATACATCGACAATCCTAATCTCCAGCAGGTTGCTGTACAATCGGTAAGAAATATCGTACTTGAAAATAAGGAACTGTATGGTCCTGCGGTAAATGAGATTGTTTATAAGGCCATAGCTGTCAATCAGGATGCCGAGGCTGACTATCAGCGGGAAGCGCTCCTGAAGCACCTGTCGGAACTACCTGAAGAAGGGGGATTTGTATCGATGTTTAACGGAATTGACCTGACCGGATGGAAGGGACTTGTGCAGAATCCCATTGCCCGGGCAAAGATGACACCCGAGGAGCTGGCTGCCCAACAGGAAAAAGCCGATGAACGCATGCGAAAAAACTGGCATGTGGAAGACGGAATACTCATTTATAAGGGAGATGGATATGATAATTTGTGTTCGGAGAAGATGTATGGCGATTTTGAATTACACCTCGACTGGAAGTTAGAACCTGAAGGCGACTCAGGCTTGTATCTGCGGGGTACTCCGCAGGTGCAGGCGTGGGATACTTCACTCATTCAGGTAGGAGCACAGGTAGGGTCGGGTGGTTTATACAATAACCAGAAACATCCGAGTGTCCCGCTTTTGGTAGCTGATAATCCCATAGATGAATGGAATACTTTCCGAATTAACATGGTCGACGATAAGGTTACCGTATATCTCAACGGCCTCCTGGTTACTGATAATGTGGTGTTAGAGAACTTCTGGGACCGTGGTATACCTGTCTTCGGGAAGGAAGCTATCGAATTACAGGCACATACAACACGTGTCGAGTTCAGGGATATGTACATCAGGGAGATTCCCCGCCCCGAACCTTATGTGTTGAGTCTGGAAGAACAGGACGAAGGATTTGTTCCATTGTTTAACGGTATCGATCTTACAGGTTGGACTGGTAAAATGGTTGATTACTTTGCACAGCAAGGTGTGATAATTTATCAATATTCTTCGGTGCATGGGTACGAAAATCTCTATACAGAAAAGGAATACAGCGATTTTATTTTCCGTTTTGAATTTAAGCTTACACCAGGCGCCAACAACGGACTGGGCATTCGCACACCAATGGTGGGTGATCCTGCATATGCAGGGATGGAGCTTCAGATACTCGACGACGATGCTGATATTTATCGTAATCTTTCGGCATACCAGTACCATGGATCGGTATATGGCGTTATTCCTGCCCGCCGCGGATTTCTCAAACCGGTAGGCGAATGGAACTATCAAGAGGTAAAGGCAATTGGCACCCGAATAACTATTACGCTTAATGGTGAGGTTATTGTGGATGGCGATATTGCGGAAGCGAGCAATAATGGCACGCAAACCATCGATAATCTGCCGCATCCCGGCTTACTAAACCCATCGGGTCACATTGGCTTTCTGGGGCATGGGTCAAAGGTGAAATTCAGGAACATCAGAATAAAAGATATTGGTAATCAAAAGCCTTGATTTATAACCAGTTACTAACCAGGCTTTTCCACCTTCCCGTCCTTGTATTTTGCAAAACGTCCTTCATTGCGCGGATGCACATGATCGTATTGCTCCCATGGCCAGCCGCCGAATTGTGTAGCACGGTAATCGGAAAAGGCCTTATGTATCTCTTCGGCTGTATTCATCACAAACGGTCCGTGCTGCACAACGGGTTCATTGATGGGCATAGCTTCCAGCAGCAGCAAATAAGCATCCTGTCCGGTGCATTCAATAATTGCTTCCTGATCGGGCAGCATTTCAATGGCATGACCAGGTTTAATATCAATTCCTGCTATACTGATTCCGGTGCCCTGGTAAAAATAAAGTGTCCGGTTTTTCTCCATATGGGTTGCCGGTAGTGTCCATTTGGCGCCTGATTCCATTTTAATGGTCCAGATATTTACTCCGTTTTCCGGATCAGCGGCCCATGAATCGGGGGCAGGGGCGGGGGCGAGTTTATTATCCAGTTTACCAGCGAAGATTTTTACTTCCGTATATTTACCTTGCTCATCAGTATGTTTGACCAAAGGAATGGTTTCTGCCCATAACATTTTAAAATGGGGATCGGCAAATTTATTCTTTTTGGGAAGATTGAGCCATATCTGGAAAAGTTCCAGCGGGTTTTCTGCATCTTTTTTAATGAGCGGAAACATTTCGCAGTGCTGCAGACCCGATCCGGCGGTCATCCACTGCACATCGCCCATGCCATAGCGGCCGGCAGCACCGTGACTGTCGCTGTGGTCAACAAAACCTTCCAGAACAATGGTTATGGTTTCAAATCCGCGATGCGGGTGTGCAGGGAAGCCGGGTATCCGTTCGCCATGGTACATGCGCCAACCGTCTTTAATGGTAAAATCCTGTCCCAGATTACGGTCTGACAGTGAGGCAGCCGGACCCATGATTTCATTTCCTTTGGGGTATTTATCCACGTGATGAACGCAGAAAATAAAAGGATTGCCCGTGGGCCACATGAAGCCCAAGGACTGAATGTTTTGAATTAATTTGTTGTACATAGTGTGCTTTTTTTGGTTAGCAATTTACAAAAAAAATGGTTTGCCGTGTAAGAATTTCCAGATTATACCATTGGCAGAAAAATACTTGGGGTAGGGTTAAAAATAAAGAGACTTAGCTTCGCCGCCACTTCTAAATAACCTATCGGAATAAATAAATATGTAATTTGCATTAATTTTAATTGTATCTTTGCACTCTTGTTAAATAATTCCTATGTTTGTTACAATCCATAAGAACTTCAGATTTATTCTACTGGCCGGCAATAAATTATGCAGGTTAATGAAGTTTTGAAATTCAGGGTTGATTTAAACAGAATAGTGAATCCTAAACAAGAAAAAGACTCCTTTCCACACGACCGGTAATGGGGACCCTTTCCAGATGTTATACCGGTCCAATAATAAATGAGATAATATATAGAAAACCAGAACTTTATGGTTTAAGCAGTTATGCATTTGTGCTCTTCTTTTTAATTGGGTGGTGCTTGTATTACCCGGTTTTAAAAACTGATCACCGTTTTTTAACTTCTTGATTTCCTGATTTCTTATTTTCTTACTTTCTTAAAAACTTACTAATAAATGACATTTCACGAATTAAATTTAACTGAGCCTATCCTCAGGGCTTTAAAAACAGAAGGATACACTGTACCTACACCCGTTCAATATAGCGCCATACCTTTAATATTAGACAGAAAAGATATACTGGGCAGTGCACAGACCGGAACCGGCAAAACTGCTGCGTTTGCTATTCCTATCATTCAGCTCATGAGTGAAGAAAAAAATAATCTACGTGGCAAACGGCCCATCAGAAGTCTTATTCTCACTCCTACAAGAGAACTGGCAATACAGATTGGCGAAAGCTTTGCCACTTATGGCAGACATACGAATCTTAAATACAAGGTGATTTATGGTGGCGTCAGTCAGCATGGTCAGGTAGATGCTTTACATACAGGTATTGATGTGCTGGTTGCTACACCCGGCCGGTTGCTTGATCTCATGAACCAGGGTTATGTAAAACTCGATCATATTGAATATTTTGTATTGGATGAAGCTGACCGCATGCTTGATATGGGCTTTGTGCAGGATGTAAAAAGAGTGATTGCCCGTTTGCCACGCAGAAAACAATCGCTGTTCTTTTCAGCTACCATGCCCGATGCCATTGTAAAACTGGCCGACACCATACTTGTAAATCCATCACGGATTGATATTACTCCTGCTTCGGCAACTGTTGATGCCATTGACCAGGTGGTTTATTTTGTTGACAAGAAAAACAAAAGAAACCTTTTGAGAGATATTCTTAAGAATACCGACATTGAAAGGGCATTGGTTTTTACCCGCACTAAACATGGTGCCGACAGGGTAGCCCGCGAACTTACCAAAGCAGGAATAAAATCGCAGGCCATACACGGCAACAAATCGCAAAATGCCCGGCAATCGGCACTGGCAGCTTTTAAAGCTCACCAGACCCGCATACTTGTAGCAACAGATATTGCTGCCAGGGGAATTGATATTGATGATCTTACCCATGTGGTAAACTATGATCTGCCCAATATCTCAGAATCTTATGTGCACCGCATTGGCCGGACAGGCAGGGCGGGAGCGAGCGGAAAAGCCATCGCTTTCTGCGATGCCGAAGAGAAAGAATACCTGAAGGATATTCAGAAGCTCATCGGCAGAAAAGTTCCTGTAATGGATGATCATGATTATCCTTTGATGATCCATGATGTAATAAAAACCGTGCCCGGTAGTAATCGTAATTCAGGAAACAGGAACAACATAAACTCCAACGGTTCAGACCGCACAAACGGAAATTCACGTTTTAACGGATTTTCCGGAAATAAATCAGGCACCGGTAAAAGACGCAGACGTAGTTTTGCCGGTGAAGGCAGATAAGTTGATTGAAAGATACTGAAGGACCCCGATGCATGCGTCGGGGTTTTTTTATTGGCTTAAAAGCTGGTCAGATTAAAAAATGTAGAATATATTTGCCAGTGAAATGTATTTATGACTGCTTCTCAAAAACTAATTGTCGAAATAAAAGAAAACAACAGACTTCGAAATAATTATTAAATACTTATCAAAACAATAAAAAGCATCTTTTATGAACAAAATCCGACACTATCTATTAATTATTTTTTTCCTATCGCTCATTGCATGCGAAGACGATAATATCATTGATGATCCCATTCTGCCTGATATCCAAACATTTACTTTTTTAACCAATGATACCTACGTTTCGGAAAATCAGAGAAAATGGGTTTTAATCTACGACAGTGAAAATATTTTGCTGGCTGAAAAGGAACTGGAAAACAACAAGGAAATTATACTGGAATGGGAATCTGGTGAAAATGATTTGCCGTTAATGATTCAATTGATAACCTTTAATTCTACTGCCAGTTCAAGATCATATACTATCAATGCTTATACGGATTTAAAGCTTGATGTATGGCACCTTAATGGTTCTATTCAATCAGATAAGCCCCCTAAATTAGGTTCGAACAGGGTTGAATTAAATGACTTTGATTACAATGCTTATACATACAGAACTATTCAGAATCTTGGCAATGGCACCAGGGTACCCGGTGATGATTTTTTTATTATCGATCAGCATCACAATCCCGACATGATCTGGATGAGCTTTTTTAATCCGGGAGAGAATCCCATGTATAAACTTGTGGAAGATGTTTCATTAAATGAGAACTTCTCCTTTTCATCAGACGATTTTTCGCAGATGGAAAATTATGTTGAATATGAGTTTCCTGAATCTAATGTGTCAGATATCATGATCACGTCATATCAGTCTTTTTATGATGGAATCAATACACGGTTCAGAATGTATCACAATACACAATTCGACCTTTCCACATCTATCAGAGGATATTACCCAGGCGATTTATTTGATGGATATCAACTGAGTACTTATTTTATGTCAGATAACAATACTGAATACATGTATTATCGTGGTGCCACACTGCCTGATGAATTTATCAGGATGGAGACCAGTGAAGAGATAAGTAATTCCTCCATACATGGATTTAATTCTTTGGTTAGTGCAGATGCTGAGTATATGAGACATGAATGGAACTATGTCATCGATGTACCCGGCGGTATCATCAGGTTTTTTTACTACAATGTCTTTTCTCCTGTTTCTCAGAATTATAATTTTGATGCGCCTGAATTACCGTTATATATTACAGATTTAGACAGTGAATTTATAGATTTAAATAATCTTGAATTCAAATCAACCCGATTCAGCAAAACAGATAACCTGGGCGGTTACGATGATTTT
>PWNZ01000117.1 GCA_003564135.1 Candidatus Cloacimonadota bacterium | reverse complement strand
GTCCTAGTCCACTAGACGAAGGGGCCGCCAAAAAATGGTGAGCCTGGAAGAATTCGAATCTTCGACTCTCTGCTTAAAAGGCAGATACTCTACCGCTGAGTTACAGGCCCACGAAACTCAATCAGTTACGCCACAAAAAATATTAGGGTTATTCTGTCAACCTTTCTGTGCGTTTTTCTTTTTATTATCCCGATTATATTGTCTCGAAACAGCCCATAATAGCAGTGAGCAACAGCGGCTTTCAGCTCTCTAATATACATACCTATCAGCTACTTACAGAATTCCGATTAGTTTGTAGGGATATAAGATAAAAAACCATACCTACATTCCAAAAATGTTAGCCAGATTCAATATTGATTCAATCACAATTAGGCATAAACAGCTTTACTTTGTACCCTTTAACCGACCCAATCATAGCGAGTGCGATTCCTGTATTTCCTGATGTCGGCTCGATAATCGTCTTCCCGCGTGTTAGCCGGCCTGTTCTTTCTGCCTCTTTTACCATGAAAAAAGCGGCTCTATCTTTAACCGACCCTCCCGGATTATTTCCTTCCGGTTTATATAGAATCCTGACGTTCCGATTCTTATTAACCTTTGATAATTCTACTAACGGTGTATTACCTATAGCGTCTAATATGTTTCTATATTTCATCTGTTTTTATTTCCCCTGATTTTTCCAGCGCTAAACAACTCCCGGATATAGAATTGAGACAACCCTTTTATTAAGACCATCCCTGCCGCCTGGAACTATGTTCTACGAACTAAAGACAAAGATTGAAGCAATGACAAATTGTCAACATATAATTATAATTCTCTGTTAATTATGTTTGAATATATAGTAGATATTGTAGCAGTGAAGGCCGCTCTTATAAAGGTCAATAAAGTCTGATAGCTGAAAGAAAACCGCTACCCCCTAGAAATACTTATGACTGCGATGAAGACACTCAAAGGAATGATTTAACCTCAATAATGCTGCTGGCTGCCGGACCTGTATGAAAACGATTCAAAAACTACAGAACCTTACACCTGTTTAGGGAGAATTCCATCACGCTGAAGAGATTCAGTAAATAGATGTAGGGGATACAATGTGCACTTTTTTTTAGACACGCTTATCTTATTTTATCATAGAGTAGTAATGGTTAAATCTGTCAAAGATTGCTGTAAGTGTGACGGAACGCCGGATTTATCCGGCATTTTTCTGAAACAGTCCATAAGCGTGTTAAAAAAAATCCAGCTGAAGCTGGATTGACCTGCCGAATGACTTCAGCGTTCCAGTTAGTGTGAATTAATTTCGTGTTTATTCGTGTTACTCGTGTCAATTCGTGGTTGAATTATCTGTGGAATCAGTGAACTCTGAGGGAGTTTCCCATCGAGATGAAAGATGTGCGCCGAAAGAGTACTTGACAAGTCTAGCTCTTTTTTGAAATGAAGTATGAGCTACAGCCTCTATAATGTAATAAACCTCCGGAGAAATTGATGAGTAATATAATTAAAATAATGTTAATCATCCTGCTGCTGTCATTAACAATATTGATGAGCTTTGCCGTTATTTCTTGTCAGCGTAACGATAGTTTAGATTTTTTGGACGAAGACTTTGAGGACTATGAACAAGATACCGGAACTGCGAGAACCGGCAGGGCAGGTGAAAGCATCTATGCCGGCGTAAGAAGCTGGATTTATTATATAATTTTTATTTCTCTGTCATTCTTAGTCGCTTCCTATTGGAAGAAAAAGGGCCAAAATTATTGGGTCGGTTTCATAATCAGTATAGTGTTATCGCCTGTTATAGCTTTCGTGATCTGTTATTTCATCAGTGCTAAAAGTAATAAAGAGAAGGCTATAGAGAAAGCTCATGAGACGATGGCAAAACACGGACATACTTTTCATAGCACTAATACCGCAGTAGACACAGAGAGCCGTCAGAGTATTATCAACGAGGAAGTTAAGCTGGTCTCCGTGAAGGGTGGCAAGCTTCAAGTCAGCAACGGCAAAGATAAAGAGGAGACTGACAGCAATGGTTCCGCACGGACTGTTAAAGACTTTTCGATCAGCAGGTATCCGGTAACTCAGCGTCTCTGGCGAGAGATAATGGGAAATTTCCCATCTGAGTTCAAAGGCGAAAAACTGCCGGTTGAATCGATTAGCTGGTTTGAAGCTGTTGAGTTTTGCAACAAATTGAGCAAAATAGAAGGGCTTGCTAAGGTCTATGAAATTAAAACAGAAAAGAAACAAAACGATTTAGGCTTCGGTATCAATAAAATATCAGTCAACACCAATGAAAATGCCGGCGGATATAGACTGCCCACAGAGGCAGAATGGGAATACGCTGCAAAAGGAGGAGATAAAAGAACAGAATCGATGTATGCCGGAAGTGACCGCTTAGATGATGTCGCCTGGTATAACGGGAATTCGGATGGAAAGACTCATCCTGTGGCAAATAAAAAACCTAATGAACTGGGATTATACGATATGTCAGGCAATGTGTATGAATGGTGCCGGGACTGGTATGTGGAGACTGACTGCAGCAACAATGAAAATAAGCTGAAAAAAGGAAAAATAGTGCGCGGAGGCAGCTGGGACTATGGCCCTGTCAGATGCCGGGTTAACGGCAGGTTTTTCAGAGTAGAGACCGGAAGGTATAATGACTGTGGTTTTCGGCTAGCCCGAAATATACCGAAATGATGACATTAATTCATAGGAGACGGTCATGACAATGAAAAATAATGTATAATTTACAATGTATAATTTTATTGAAAACACCAGAGAGGATGATTAAAATTAACGTGTGTTCAGACCTTCCAGGTATGGAAAAAATCAGAGCTGGACAGACCACTATACCTGGTGACTGTTCCATTAGATTTTATTCGTGTAAATTTGTGTTCCCCATTCGTGATAATTCGTGGTTTAATTTATCTGTGGAATCTCCGTAAACTGGTTTACCCTGTGTAACCTTTATTTGTTACACTCGGGCGGGAGACATTAATTCATAGGAGACTATTATGACGGTATTATTGGCAGCAATAACAGCTCAGTCCGATATCTTTTTGATATCACGTTTCATAGCAATAGCCTTAATCGGTTTTCTTATACTGGCAAATACATGTTTTATTTTTTATAGAGCACTTTTCAGGTCTTTGAAGGGCTTATCAGTCTGGTTTAAAAAAGACACAATGAAAGAAGAACACCTCCTCCTGGAAATAGCCCACAGCTATCTGAGAACCGGAAAGAAAGACAAGGCTCTTAAAATGTATTACCAGTATTTACAAAAAGTGCCTAACGATGCAGATATTTGCTTCCGGGTGGCTAAGCTGCTGAGTTCCGACGACCCCGAAACGGCAATGCTCTACCTGAGAAGAGCAGCATTATTAGGTCATAAAGACGCTGCCCTGCAAATAAAAAAATCGAAAAGGATGCAAACTTCTAATTGACGATTTGACGGTTTGGCGATTTGACGGTTTGGCGGTTTGTGAAAAGTTTAGTGTTTAGAGTTTAGGGTTGAGATTTTTTTGTGAATATGTAGGGGCAGGGCTTGCCCCTGCCCGTTGGCGGGCAACCGCAAGGGTTGCCCCAAAAAAGCACACCGTTAAACCCACTAAACTTTAAAGAATGATCATCAGAGATAAAGCATCCTGTTTTAGTGGTCAGGCAGGCCCGCTGATACTGTTAGTTATTAAGCCGGTTTGGCTTACATATCCTATAAGTCGCTATTTCATCATAATCATCTTGTTAGCCGAGGTGTAATCACCCGCTTTCATCCGATAAAAGTAGATGCCGCTGCTTACCCGGCGCTTGCTATGGTCTCTTCCATCCCAAATAATCTGATGTTTCCCTTTATCAATCGGCTCATCAAGCAATTTTCTCACTAACTGTCCGCGAATATTAAAAATATCAATCTCAACAGTTCCTGATTCGGCAAGCGTAAACTCGATAGTTGTTTCAGGATTGAAGGGATTGGGGTAATTACGGTTAAGTGTTGTAACTAACGGTTTTACTTCTAAATCTTCCACATCTGTCAGTTGACCTGTTTTGAATACCCAGACAGGCGGGTTGTGAGCATCAGCACGAGCCGGTGAAGTGTCTAACTCTTGGGATGAGGGTTGTGATTTCTCTCTATCTCTTCTGTTCCTCGTACGGCTTTCACTGCTGCGATTAGGTTCATTAGTGGTCGGTACAACTTTCCAGTAATAGATGCAGTCCGGATCGAGATTTTCGGGTAAAATATCATAGCAATGGAAATCGATTTTTTCTTCATCATAATCGACCCAGGTAAACTGATCTTCGTCAAAAGCGTTTGTAGTGTTAAGATACACTCTGAAACCAACAGGGTCTACATGTAAAGGTGTCGAATGATACTGCCATGAAAGCCTCTCAATATCTAACAGAACATCAGCTTCTTCATGTCGAGGTGTTGGATAAATGGCAGCAGCCGGATAGTTTTTCACTCCGAATCTACTTAGCAAGTAAGGGTACCCGTCATGTATTTCACCTGTAATATCTTCTGTCCAAATATCATCAAAATCCCAATTTACATACACATCTTCATCGTAGGGATAGGTCATTTGCTCGGTAGTTTTACCTGAGCCTCCAACAGAGCTTTCCTGCAGGCTCGTTTCAGTGTCCCAATAAGAGTTAATCACTTCATCGAAACCTGAGCCAACCAGGCCACCTCCGAAACCTGTAGCGGTCACCTCACCTATGGAAAAGCAATTCGTTATCGTTCCATAGTTGCTCCCGACTAGGCCACCCACTTGATTGATACCGGATACACTTCCAGACGTATAGCTGTTGTAAATTCTTCCTGTGTTGAACCCAACTAATGAACCTGCGTTAGAAAGGCCGTTTATATTGACAGAACTGGAAGAATTTCTAATCTCTGCTGCTGAAAGACCTGCAAGCCCGCCTATTCTTGATGTCCTGGATCCCTCAGTGTTTACTAATGTACCGGAGACGTGACAATTATACACAAGGACATTTGAAATAAATCCCACTAAACCTCCTATACCGCTAGCTCTTGATGGGTTTGAAATATTGATATTTTTTAATATAATATTTCTTAGGAAACCACCTCTTTCCCCGGAAACTGAACCAAAAAGGCCAACATATCGTAATACTGATTCATTAATAGATAAGTTCTCTATTGTCTTTCCATTGCCGTCAAAAGAACCTGTGAAAGCCCCATACCCGCTTCGGCCAATTATCGGCTGCCAGTTGGTGATGTTTATAAGGTTTATATCCTGAGTTTGCAGATAGTGAACTCGGTCATTATGTCTGATGTTATTCAACTGTTCCGGGAAACGAACTTGATAAGGCTCAGCGACCGTTCCTCTACCACCGGAAAACGGAAATTCTAACGGAGTAATAAAAGACTTATTTGATGGAAAAGATTCCCGCTCATCTACTATAGTTGTAACATTATAAACATATTGCGCATGGTCGTCCAGACCAACTTCTCTATATTCTCGTTGGTCAGCTTCTAAAAAAGTGACAAAATCTCCGTTTCGGTATAAATTATAGCGATCCGGGTCTCCGGTAGAGGGTGCTGACCAGAAAATAACAGCTTCTGAAGACCTGTCGGTATAGCTCGCTATGACTGGCTGGACAATGGGGTTGTTATATTGAGACGGTTCTTGCTGCCACCTAAGATATGGATAAGTTACCTCACCTTCATAGCCAATAGCCCAAACCTCATCGAAATTCCAGTCTTCATAAGTATCTCGCTGCATCATTTGAAGAGCGCTTCTCCCTTCACCATTTAGGCCTGCCTCTATTCCGGTAGTTTCAATATTCCAATAACTATTGAGCGCTTGTCCACCACCAACGGGATTAGTAAAACCGAAAGTTTCAATTTCTTCAAGGTACCCATTAACATAAGAATTGGTTATTCTGCCTGTCGTCATATTACCGGCAAGACCTCCTACCTCGTTACTTGAATAATGCATATATTCGACCAGGATATTAACTGAACTATAACAATTTTCTATAGTAAGATCTCGGGAAAGGCCGGCATCTCCGACCAGACCACCTACCGAACCGGACGCTTTTATTTTTCCGGTTGCGTAACTAAGGCTAATCTCCGCATTGTTTTGAACTGAGCCGGCAATAGCTCCGGTCCCTGATGAATATCCGGTTCTGATGTCTACATTCTCCACACCAATTCTTTTCAAAACAACCGGATCTTCCGCACCGTGACGACCAACTATGCCAAAAAGCCCGGCACAGGATATTGTTTGTGAGTGAATAGTCATATTCTCAATCAAAAAGCCATTCCCGTCATAACTGCCTTCGGTAAGATTAATAGGCTGCCAGCCTTCACCTTGATTCCAGGGTTCAACACCCAAGTCAATATCGGCTGTCTGTCTGAAATGACCTTCACCTACTAACCTTATTCCGTTGAGTTGAAGAGCTGTTTCAACCAGAAAAGGGTCTTCTTCCGAGCCCGAACCACCGGCAAAGCTTGAAGTATAAACATTTTGCCTGCGGCTGAGAATAGATTCACCACTCTCATAAACAGCCGAAACCTGATAGGTGTACTCTGTAAATTCTTGCAGATTATCATCACGAAATTCCCTGTTAATTAGCGGTTCGACATTGACCATAAATCCGTTTCGATAAATATTGTACCCTGAAATGTTAGCCCCGTCATTTGGCTCATCCCAACTAAGGAGAGCGTAATCTGTCCCTGCATTACATACAATATTAACCGGAGGCAATAGAAAAGGTATGTTATGAGTTCCGGCTTCTTCGCCTTCCCACCTTAAGTAGGGATAAGATTCTCCTTGGTCTATCCGCCACACATTATTGAAATCAAAACCGTTAAAGTTATTAGCCATAGTAAACTCATCATTTGTGCTGCCGGCACCAATACCGTTTCCGCCCGTGTCGGTTAAGGTTGTTTCTAAGTTCCAGTAATTCCGGGTAAGGTTTCCGCTTTGTCCGATTCTTCTTCCGATAATTCCACCAACCCTTTCGGTGTAAGCATCGATATAGATTGGTCCGGCTGCATAATTTCTGGCTATAGTACCATTATTAAACTGACCGGCAATGCCACCGACGGCAGTGTTTACAAGGGCATTTATCGTGACAATTGTGTAACAGTCTGTTATGCTGCTATTTGGGTCATTGGCACCGAAATCTCCAACAATCCCACCGGCTAAACCACTTGCATTTATTATGCCTGTAACAAAAGATTTCTCGATCGACGTGCCTCCAATGACCCTTCCCACAATACCGGCCACATTTCTACTGCCGTTTATATTTATATCTAGCAGACCGATATTTCGAAGCGTGGCATTTTCTGTACTGCCAAACAGAGCTTGGAATTGATAACCTGGCCGGTTAATAGTTAAAGCTGATATATTGTAACCATTACCGTCGTAGGAACCTTCAAAGTTTATACCGTGGTTTTGGGCTATAGGAATCCATCCTTCACCTTCGTTCCAGGGCATAACACCTAAATCAATGTCTGCGGTTTGTATGAAATGAGCATCTAAATGTTCTCTAATTAAAGCAAGAGAACCCGGCGAATCAACATGGTAAGGATCATCTTCTGTCCCATTTCCGGCCGAAAAGTCAACTTCAATGCGAACTATCTCCCAATTTGAATAAGGAGTCTCCAGTTCATCTTCATCCTCGACAAAGACAGCGGTTACGTGATATTTTTGGTACTCTAACTGCGGCATATCTTCATCTAAGTAATGTGTCACGGGATGATTAACGGTATCAACAATAACGTTATCACGGTAGATATTATAATAGTCAGGGACACCAAACATATTCCAGTTGAGAGTGACTGACTGAGTTTCATGGTTAACATTTGCTCTAAGGTTATAAGGACCGGGAAGGTTTTTACCCCGATGTGTTTCTTGTCTTGAAAAGTAAGGGAAAGAAACTCCGTCTGTGATGTCCCACAATTCATCGAAATTCCAGTTTGATGCAGTAAAGGTATTGCGAACTATCATCTGCTCGATTGTTAAGGCGCTGCCACCACCGGGTGAGGTATTTTGCCCTGTTAATACCGTATTCCAAAAAGAACCGCTGATCGCTCCCCCGTTAAAACCACCTACCAGACCGCCCATTGCAGGATTGTCATTAAATGCTGTTACGGGCCCTGATGCATAGCTGTTAGTTATATTGCTAAACCAGTTTAAACCAACCAGCCCTCCGACTAAAGTTCCGCCTCTGACACTCATGCTGGAATAACTGTCGCTGATAGCACTGTTTTGTAATCCACCCGTAATACCACCTCCATACTCACTGTCCTCGGTAAACAGTTCAACACTGCCGGAGGAATTAGATCTAACAATCGAACTGTTATTGTTGCTCAAACCGACAATACCACCTATCATAATTGTCCCTGAAATATCACCGTTCACACAGCAATCGATAACGGAGATGTTATCCGCTGTACCAATTAAAATACCGGCCTCAAAACCACTAGCGATTTTTGCATCCTCTATACAAACCCTTCTGATTGTTGCATTTTCTGTGTCACCGAAAAGACCTATCGCAAATCCAAAGATGGGTTCGTCTATAGTTAAGTTGTTAATCACATGGAAACCACCATCATAAGTGCCTTGAAACTTCCCTAAGAATCTATGACCAATGGGGCCCCAGCCTCTACCCTGATTCCAGGGAGCTACCCCCAAATCAATATCGGCTGTTTGAATGAAATGTTTGTCTTGATGTAACTCGCCTAAATAATTACGTACATTATTCAGATGTGCAGCCGTAGCAATTTGCCACGGATCATTATCTGTGCCCGAACCACCTGCAAACTGAGCAGATAATGTTTGAACCAGAACAAAAGTTAAGATGAAGACAAGCAACAGTCTACATGTAAACGGTATTTTTGGGTATTGTTTAACCACACTCACAATCTCCTCCTTGTTAGTTTATTTTTTATTAATGGTTTTAATTAATTCCGGAAAGCACCTCATAGTTCACTAAACAGTCGCCACTAGAACGTTAGCAAGTCACTGCCCAGCGTCTAAACAAATTTAGCTTCCAAATTTAACAAGAATGTTAATAATTCATGCCTTAATTATGTCAATATCTAATTTCTTTTATTTATCTGCTTCTTTCTACTACTGCATTATCCGTTTCCCCATAACTCATCAACCCCCTTTTTGAGGTATCATCAATCCCAATTTCACCAATCTCGATTTAATAGCACTTGGCTTTCTTTGAAAATCAACAGCTAATTGCTCGCTGTCTGTTTCTTTCTATTCAGGGCATATATGCCATCTTCCACCTTTTTCGCACCTCTTCTTGATCATTACGCCTTATTTTTAATATTAGGCACTCGATTTAACCTTCTCTTATGTTCCATTGTAACGTTAAATT
>PWNZ01000236.1 GCA_003564135.1 Candidatus Cloacimonadota bacterium | reverse complement strand
TTGATGCTTCATTAACGATGGTTACCGGGAAAGTAGCCAAGGTAGTTTCCTGGTACGATAATGAATGGGGCTACTCCATGCGTGTTGCCGATCTGCTCAATTATGTAATAGATTTAGATAAAAATTAAGCTCCGTAATGGATAACACCTATTTCTTGGCTGCCGGAAGCAATGAGTGGCTATTGACTAATGGTATCGGCGGTTATGCCTTAGGTACCGGTAATCTGATTAATCAGAGAAAATATCACGGTCTGCTGATTAGCTCTGATAATAATAATAACCGCTGCTCATTGCTTTCCGGCTTAGAAATTCTTGTCGAATGGAGAGGTGAGACATTTCACATAGACAGTAATAACTACAGCAATTGTATCTATCCTGAGGGCTTTCTGCATTTAGTTAAAAGCTGGTTTAGGCCCTATCCTGCATTTCTCTATTCTTCGCTTCATCATAATAATGATATTCTTATTTTGATGAAACTAAAAATGGCCGAAGGTGAAAACAGTGTTATGGTGACTTTCCGTAACTTAGGGAGGCATCAACTACACCTCCACATTAGACCAAAACTATCTATGCGGAATCACCACCACGTTAATGGCACAGACTTTGATCAAGACTATCCCCAACTCGTTACTCAGATTGAAAACAATACATTTGCGGTCACAAAAGACCGTTTATCTTTATGGGGTAACTGTCCCGAAGCAACCATCTCAGAAGAAAGAATAATATTTCATGATTGCTACTACCCTTGGGAAGCAATCAGGGGTTATCATGGTGTGGAAGACCTGATCTCACCGATAAAAATTGTGGTCGATTTGCAGGTCAACTCTACTAACAATCTATTATTCTCCGATAAACGGATCGCCGATATAGCACAGACTATTGAATCAATAAGAAACAAGTATAACTATCTACCATTAGCTAAAGACTTTCCAATACAGGACAGTAAAGACATAACAGAAACACCATTATTAAAAACCGTAGACTATGACAACAACCCTCTATTTGACTACTCGAATTACCTGAGATTATTGGAATTTACCCTTAAGGATTTCCTTGTAGAGGATGATATCACCGCCGGCTATCCCTGGTTTGGATGCTGGGGTAGAGACACTTTTATTTCTTTAGAGGCTTACATTGGTTTAATGGATGACCATGATCGAAAGTTCTCAATAAACCCTGACAGAATATGGTCAATATTTAGTAAATATGCAATGTTGGTTAAAGATGGTCTATTGCCCAACATGCTTCCGGAATCAGGTCAAGCAGGCAATTATGATTCTATAGACAGTTGTCTATGGTTTGTTGTTAGGTTAGAACAGTATCTTCAAAAGCTTATATCGCTGAGGAGTAAAAAGTCAATTCAAAAGCGTATCAATAAAGCTCTCTCTATGATGCAAAAGATTATTGACGGTTTGCTTAGTCATGCATCCGGAAAATTTCATATTGATGACAATGGTTTCATAATTTTAGCTGAAGACTTTGCCGCTTCAACTTGGATGGATGCCAAAGTTAACGGCGAGCCGGTAACACCAAGAAACGGAGCTCCGGTAGAAATTAATGCTCTGTTTTATAATACCCTTTGCGCCTACAAAAATATCTCCCAACATGCCGAAGGCAAATCTTTCCGGTATGATAAAAAAGTCAAAGAATTAATCGATCGCATTGAAAGGTCATACTCTAAATTTTTCACCGAAAAATACTTGGCTGACCGTCTAACTAACAACGAACAAGTCAACGAAATCAGGCCTAACGCTCTCATTGCAGCATCGTTACCTTATAATTTAATCCCAGTTGAAATGTTAAGGAAGATAGTCCAAACAGCAAAAGAAGAATTATTAACCCCTTATGGTTTAAGAAGTCTGTCTAATCAAGACTACCGTTTCAAAAGAAAATATTTAGGCAATCAAGATGACCGAGACAGTCAATATCATCAGGGAACAGTTTGGACTTTTATGCTGGACTTTTATGTTAAAGCTTACTGCCGAGCCTTCGAGAACGTTAAAGATCGAATGGAACTAAAGTCCGACATCGAAAGCGTTATCTCAGTATTAAGGGAAAAAACGCTACATGGACACTTCGCTTCCATTGCTGAAGTTTGGGATGGCTCTAATCCACGTGTTCCCAAAGGATGTCCTGCCCAAGCCTGGAGTGTCGCTGCTCTCTATAATATTGAAAAACTTGTTAGCAGGTTAGGATAAACGATGAAGATCTTAATGCTAACCTGGGAATTCCCTCCTGTAATAGCAGGGGGATTAGGAATGGCCTGCTACGGTATCGTCAAATCTTTATTAGAGTTGGACATAGACATAGACCTTGTTTTACCCACTAATAAAACTGCCTACTTCCCTCTAAGAGAACCACAAGATGCTGACGAGTTACCGGTTGTCTTCCTCGATCAAACAGAGGATAGACCGTCTCCAAAAAAATATAGCTACGATAACGTAAAAATTGGCAGCGAACCAATCCTCAGTTCCGTACTTACCGAAACTGAAGTTAACAGGCTGAGCATCGAACGACGTTTACATTATTTGGGTGTCATATCAAATCCTGAAACATACATTAATTTCCATACTCTGAAAACATTCCGCTCTATTTTTTTTGATACCAGCAGTACCAACCAACCAGAGTATGTGAAACCCGACAATGAAGTCTCCTTACTACGAGTCATCGGTAAATCTCTCAAAGGAAGCGAAGACATATTTAAAAAGGTACAAGAATACACGGTTAAAGCAACCCAAATTGCAGCGACAAACAATGATTATGACATAATCCATGCACACGATTGGTTAACTTATCCTCCCGGCATGTTGATCAAAAAGGTTTGCGATACTCCCTTAATTACTCATATTCATGCTACCGAGTTTGACCGCTCAGGCGGTTCCGGCGATGAACGGGTACACAATATTGAGTATTCGGGAATGGCATTTTCTGACAGTGTAATTGCTGTCTCGAAATATACAGCTCAGATGATAATAAACAGATACAGAATAGGCCCTGAAAAAATCAATATCGTTCATAATGCATACTCTTCAGATGCAAAGATATTAAAAACAGATAGCAAAAAGAGAATATTCAAAGGCCCCACCATTCTGTTTTTAGGCCGGATAACTATCCAAAAAGGACCGGACTATTTCCTGGATGTAGCTAAACAGGTTTTAAAAAAACACCCACAAGCTCGCTTTATTATGGCAGGCACCGGAGATATGGCCAGAAAACTATTACACAAATCAGCCTCCTATAGGCTGAAAAACAGATTTCTCTTCGCCGGCTTCCTCAATCGGAAAGAGGTTGAAGATATTCTCTCCAGCACCGATATCTACCTGTTACCATCTGTATCCGAACCTTTTGGAATTGCTCCCTTAGAAGCTATGGCTTATGGAATAACGGCGATCATCTCCAAACAATCGGGAGTTTCGGAGGTAGTTGACCATGCTTATAAGATCGATTTTTGGGATATCGATAAAATGGTGGAAACAATAGATTTTTTGATCGAAAACCCCGAAAAATGCCGGAATATGGGCATTAAAGGTATGCGGGAAGTAGAAAAAATCAGATGGGATGATGCTGCCGCTGCCATCAAAACAACCTACAAAACTATCAAGCAAACCAGGCAACATAACTGAAAACGGCTACAGACTATTGCTCGACTAAACTAAAGCCCATATAAAACTGATAAGGAGTAACCTGATGCTCAATATTGTCTTCTATTTTCAAGTTCATCAACCCTACCGTTTGAAACACATAAATGTCTTGGATATCGGAAAAATAGACCGTTATGATAACGAAGAACTGAATAAAGAAATTATGATTAAGGTCGCTAATAAATGTTACCTCCCATCAAACAGATTAATGCTCAAGCTGATAAAAAGATATGCAGATAAATTCAAAATCGCCTACAGTATTAGCGGGGTAGCTGTCGAACAGTTCAAACAATACGCTCCGCAGGTGCTTGATTCATTCAAAGAATTAGCTGCTACCGGTCAGGTGGAGTTCTTAGCTGAAACCTACTATCACTCTTTGGCATCGCTGATAGATACAGATGAGTTTCTGGATCAGATACAGATGCATCAAGATTTGGTGTATAAAGAGTTCGGCCAAAGGCCGATCGTCTTCAGAAACACCGAGTTGATATATTCTGACAAAATTTCCGACATAATAGCCGAAGAAGGTTACAAGGTAATGCTAAGTGAAGGAGTAGACCGTATTTTGAAATGGCGCAGCCCTTTATATTCCTATAAAAACTATTCAAAAACCATCAGCTTGCTGCTCAAATACTATTCCTTATCAGACGATATCGCTTTTCGTTTTTCCAATACAGCCTGGCAAGATTATCCTCTTACAGTTGATAAATTTATCAACTGGATAAACAAACTAACCCTCTCGGAAAAATTAAACCGTAATCAATTTTTAAATCTTTTTATGGACTATGAAACATTCGGTGAACATCAATGGGAAGAAACGGGCATTTTTCAGTTTGTGGAAGCAATGCCTGAGGCTGTCCTGAAACATGAACATCTCGGCTTCGCTAATCCATCCCAAATAACCGGACTCACTAACTATCAACAGGAAAGCATAGCATTCCCTGAAACCGTTTCCTGGGCTGATCAAGAAAGAGACCTTTCCGCTTGGATGGAAAACGATATGCAAAAAAATGCGCATGAGACTATCTACTCTCTATTAAAATTGATTAAAAAGAAAAAAAGGGATGATCTATTACCAACTGCCCGGATGCTGACTACATCTGATCATTTCTATTATATTTGCACCAAATATTTCCAAGATGGTGACGTACATAAGTATTTCTCACCTTACGACTCACCGGAACAAGCTTATATATATTACCTAAATGCTTTAGCCGACTTAGAAGAAAAATTGAACAACTAACAATTCCCAAGGAGTATCATCATGAAGAGAAACCCGGACAACCTTTTAACATTTTATGTTAACCCGAGTATACCAGAAAAAATAAAAAAACTGCACGAACTGAGCTATAACCTTTGGTCTACCTGGGACAAAAGCGCCCTAAACCTCTTCAACCGCATTGACCCCATACTCTACCGTAAAGTAAACCATAATCCGGTAGAACTACTGCATCTTATCTCGGACGACAGACTCCATGAATTATCGAATGATCAAGGATTTCTCAATGAGCTTGACTCAGTTTACACTTCCTTCAAAAAATATATGAAATGGAAAGGATCCTACAAAAAAGATAAACAAAATCTTAGCAACGATAAAAACGACTTGATCGCTTATTTTTCCATGGAATACGGTTTACATGAATCTATACCAATATATTCGGGAGGATTAGGAGTGCTCTCCGGTGACTACATCAAAGCAGCCTCCGACCAAGCCATACCATTGACAGCGTTCGGATTACTGTACAAGTACGGATACTTCGTTCAGTATATTGATGAAGATGGACAGCAACAGGAAGACTGGGAAGAGAACAAATGGCACATTATGCCGGTTAAAGTTGTGACTAACAATAAAAATGAAAACCTTATAATAAAAATTTCTATAACTGGTTATGACGTGCTAATAAAAGTTTGGTCAGTTGCTGTCGGCCAAATTACCATTTATCTTCTAGATACCGACATCCCTGAAAACCCGGTTTTTATTAGAAAAATCACCGATAAGTTATATGATGCCGACCGGACTTTCAGGTTGCTACAGGAAATAGTCCTTTCGTTCGGCTCTCTAAAATTGATGGACGAACTAGGGTTGCATCCAAAGGTATTCCACCTAAATGAAGGCCATTCAGCCTTCTTGATTATAGAAAGACTCTATCAGCTAATAAACAATCACAACTACTCTTTCGAAGAAGCTTACCACCTTATATATGCTACCACAGTGTTTACGACACACACGCCCGTTGCCGCCGGGAATGAACATTTTCCCAAAGAATTAGTAAACAAATATCTTCAAGACAGAATAGCCGGTCTAAAAATTGCCGAGCAGCAGTTTTACGACTTAGCTGCTGTTCCGGAAGATGATAAAAACTTCTGGCTTCCTGCTTTAGCTATACGTTTTTCGCAGCATATTAACGGCGTCTCGAAAATGCATTCTAAGACCTCAAGAAAAATGTGGAAAGACCTCTTCCCGAATCTAGCAAAAGACGAAATACCTATTGATTACGTCACCAATGGTGTTCATACCGGAACCTGGTTAAGCAAGGAAATGTCATTATTGTTCGATAGATATATCGGAGAGGAGTATCTGCATAAAGCTGAGGAAAGTTCAGTCTGGCAGAACGTAGCTAAAATACCGGATATCGAAATCTGGGAAGCACACCAAAGAAGAAAAGAGCAGATGATCTCCTTTATAAGACAAAGAATTGAAAAGAACATCTTCGACGAAGATTCCTGCCCCGGATATGCTCATGCTGCAAACATAATTGACACAGACATCGAAAGCATACGAGCTAAGAAAAGAAACCATCTTTCTCTCACCGGAAAACTAAAAAACACCCTGTCCCCGGATATTCTAACTATAGGCTTTGCCAGAAGGTTTGCACCATATAAAAGAGCAAACTTGATCCTCCAAGACCCAGAAAGACTCGTGTCTATTATCAACAACCCCGAAAAGCCGGTCCAATTTGTTATTGCAGGAAAAGCTCATCCTGCCGACGGACAGGGAAAACAATTAATTAAGAATCTGATCAATTTTGCCAGAAAGTATGCAATTGAAGATCGTTTTGTTTTTATCGAAGACTATGATATAAATGTTGCCAAACATCTAGTGCAAGGTGTCGATGTCTGGTTAAATACACCTATCAGACCACATGAAGCCAGCGGAACATCCGGTATGAAAGCAGGGGTAAACGGAGTTATTAATCTTAGTATTCTTGATGGCTGGTGGCCAGAATGTTACGATCACAACAATGGCTGGTCGATAAAAACTATCAACTTGCCTGAAAAACAAGAACTGGCCGATAGAATCGAAGCCAATCATATCTACGACCTGATAGAAGGAGAAATATCAACCATCTATTATCGCAGAAACGAATCGAATATCCCCGAAAAATGGTTACAAATCATGAAAAACTCTATCTTCACAGTCGGTAAAGGATTTAATCTGCATAGAATGTTAAGAGAATATTCCGACAAGTTCTACATGCCATCCCTTAAGGCCGCTCAGAAACTTACAGAGCACAGCAATAAAAAACTCAAACAGATTTTACATCAAGAACATGAAGTACGAAAATATTGGGGGAAAGTCCATATTAAAGACTTCCACCTCAGACTGAAAAAAAAGAAAGTTCAACTGCAAAACGAAGATACCGAAATGCCCATTACAACTGCAACAACTGTAAACAGAGGAGACACTATCACTGCCAACTGCTATGCATATTTAGGTAATGCCCCGGAAAAACTTTTCAAAGTCGAGATGTTTTGCAAAAATATGAACAAAAATTTAACTTCAGCTGTGGAAATGAAATTTATTGAAAGATATGAAGATAATGTCGCACTATATCGAAAAGAAATCAAACTCGAAAATTCGGGACTGCAAGGCGTTAACGTCAGAATAAGAGCTAACCTCGATAAAAACTTGAATAGTTATCATCAAATGATCAAATGGAAACAGGCATAAAAGACTATAGACCCGGAGAATATATGAGAAATGTAAAAATTACCCGCAAATACTTGAAACATCCAGAAGGTTCAGTTCTTATAGAAGTCGGTAATACAAAAGTTATCTGTACAGCTTCAGTTGAAAACAAAGTCCCACCCTTTTTAAAAGATCTCGCACAGGGATGGATAACCGCTGAATACGGTATGCTGCCCCGCAGTACAAATACCAGAAACAGAAGAGAAGCACAGGCAGGAAAGATTAAAGGTAGAACAGCTGAAATACAAAGGCTGATAGGAAGGTCGCTCCGCACCGTATCTGACCTGAAAATGTTCCCAGGCTATACGATTACTTTAGATTGTGATGTTATCCAAGCTGATGGGGGAACCAGAACTGCTGCCATAACCGGTTCTTGCGTTGCTTTGTACGATGCATTTCAATGGATGATAAGCCGAGATATAATTGACCTAAAGAATAGCGTTCATCACCCGCTCACAGAATGGATAGCCTCTATTAGCGTTGGTATAGTCGCTGGCCAGCCCGTCCTAGACCTAGATTATGAACTCGATTCTGATGCCGATACCGACATGAATATTGTTATGACGGAAACCGGAAAATTCATCGAGATCCAGGGTACCGCAGAAAAAAATCCGTTTTCCACTCAAGAGTTACAGCAACTCCTAAATCTGGCTGAAAAAGGAATCAATGAACTGATAGCCATCCAAAAAAAAGTGTCGATCTGATACAATAGCTTCGTTATCCTTTCACTGTGGATAAAACAGTTATTGGTTGGTTTCCGGGACGCTGGCTCTTTTAAAACGTTTAGCCTTCTTTCTTGACCTGCGAAATCTTCTTTTATATTCCACCGGTTTCTATCACACTGGGTTAGTCGGTATTTTTCATTCATCTACTCCGGTGTCAATGCAATCAGCATGATCATTGCCGATTTTTTTCGTTATATACTTGACATAAAAAGCACTCATCTGTATAGTGAATCAGAATAAATGGAATTCAAACAAGTAAAGGAGTCAATCATGAGTAAACAAGAAATAAAATCTGGTTCTTTGCTCAAAGCAATCGGAATGGCAACCATATTAGTCATTATCATTTCACTTATCGGCACTATTACAGCTACCATTTTAGGCTTAAAAATGAAGTACAGCCCCTCGAATGTCCATGATGCCGATACCCAACCACCTAAAGAACCGAAATCCAACAAAGATAAAGAAGAGAGTAAAACCGAATAAATACCTGACTTCTTAGAGACTCTAAAAAAGATAAATGTTATCAATCATTGCAGGTGTCACTTCTGTTAATTAAGTTAGGTGGCAAAGACATTTATCGGCTTTCTCTCGATTTATCATGATATTGTCCAGTCTTTGAATTAAGTTAGACTCTCATCTCGCTATGGCATAAGTTAAATACAGTAAAGCATGTAATTAAACAACTCATAATATGGAGCACTGATTTAATAGGCTGGCCTTTTCTGATTGTGTAGAGGCGAATATCATTCGCCGACGCTTCTTAACCTTTACGCCGGAAAGTCTTTTTTTTATTTCATTGCGGCTAAAACCTTTCCTTTACCCATAAGTTTACATACCACGAAGTGTAGATAATCTATGTATGGATATTTTGCAATGTTTAAAATTGATTTACCAGTTACCAGTGGTTCCGGAACGCTGACTTTAGTCCTTACACAACCCCACAATTTAACTGGACACGGAAACGTGGTTTGTTTTTCTTGTCCACATGAAAAGAACAAAGACAATACATATTGACGAGAGT
>PWNZ01000067.1 GCA_003564135.1 Candidatus Cloacimonadota bacterium | reverse complement strand
AGTTATAGCTGCTGATGCCGGAATCATGCCCCAGACTTCGGAGCATCTGAATATCATGCAGATATTAAATATCAAAAAGGGTATAGTAGTGCTGACTAAGACAGATTTAGTTGATCCGGAGTATTTAGAACTTGTTGAAGAGGAAGTTAGGGAGTTTGTAAGCGGTTCTTTCTTACAAGATGCTCCAATTATTAAATACTCGGCTGTAACTGATAAAGGTCTGGATAAAACTAAAGACGCTATAAAAAAAACTATAGAAAATATTCAACCGAGAATTACCAAAGAATTATTTCGGCTTTACGTCGATAGACTGTTCACTATGCCCGGATTCGGCACGATAACAGCGGGAACTGTTCGCAGCGGTAAAATTGATAAATCGTCTAAGCTATATCTTTATCCCGGTGTCAAACCGGTCAAAATCAGGAAGATGGAACGATATGGCGCAGAAGTTGATGAATTGATAGCAGGTGATAGAGGATCATTGAATATCACTGGTGTTGACCGTAGTGAAATTGAACGGGGGATGTTGATAACTAATGGTATGGTGCAAAGCAGTAAGATGATCGATGCTAAGTTGAAGCTCTTTTCTCACGACATCAAGCTTAAAGTTTGGACACAATGCCTTTTTCTTCACGGTGCCAATCAATATGAAATCAGGGTGCATCTATTAGATAGAGATACCCTTGTCTCCGGAGAACAGGCAATTGTTCAAATCCATTTTGATAGACCAATATATGCCTGCTATGCCGATCGGTTTGTAATCAGAAATAGCTCTTCCGACCTGACCTTGGGCGGTGGTGAAATTATCGACGTCAGACCGCTGCACCATAAAAGAAGAACCAAGAGGTTAGTGTCAGGGTTGAAAAAAGTAGCTGAAGGTAAGATCGAAGAACTAATAGCAGCAGAAGTTAGAAAGAAGCTGTATGTCGTCTCGCATAAAGAACTTATCCCTATCTTTAATATCTCCGAAGAAGAGATTATGAAGATCACATCCGAAGCTCTTCCCGAAGATATCGTGGCGCTCAGCGATGAAGACACACTCTATCTGACAGAAAAAACTAGGTATACCAAAGTAAGGAATAGAATTTGGCGGCACCTGAAAACTTATCATAAAAACAACCCTCTCGAAGAACGCGGGAAAACTTTTGAAGAATTGTTAGGCCTTTTCGGCAAAGAACGAACTGCCGCCTTAGAAGGTTTTCTAAGGGTAGTATTGGCGAAACTCGTCGAAGAGATAAAACTTAAAAAAGCAGCTAGTACTTGGGTTTTAGCTGAACATAAAGTTAATCTTTCTCCAAAAATGAAGTCACACGTTCAATTTGTAGAAAAATTCTTGCAAGAATATCAAGTCAGAGTACCGCTCATGTCAGAGCTAAAACCGGCGGCTCTAGATAGAGGAGTCGATACCGATACCTTGTTCCAGATATTAATATTATTGGTTAACCGTGGGAGAATATACCGCATCGAAGATGATTATATCCACGCTTCCATTGTTGATGAATGCCGAATCAAACTGCTTAAAGCTCTTCAAGACGAACCGCAAGGCTATACAATTGCTCAGTTCAGAGACCTTATCGGAGGAAACAGAAAAATTTGCTTACTCCTGATTGGAAGATACGATACCGAAGGATATACCATCAGAAAAGGAGATTATCGGGTTATAACCGACAAAGGTAAGAAATTTATTGCCGAATCAGATGGGATTTAGTCCCTAGTTCTTGGTTCTTGGTGCTTAGTCAAAAGACGTGGTGTCATGATATCAGTGAATAAAAGAGGGCAAAGAGCAAAGGGCACCGCCACCTCTCAACTTTCTGCTGATGGATTGTAAAGATGTGTATTTTTCATTTGAATAGTTACCACAATTAAGCTTTTTCGTTCCCTCAATGTATCAAGCTCATTCCTGAGCTTGACCAATGTTTCAGAGCATCCTTGCTCTGGTATTTTTTGTAGATAATTCCATTCATATGTTGAGTTTATTACCTTCTTGGCACCTGGAAATCCTGAACACACTAATTTTGCTCGGACAATGACCCATTGAAATAAAAAACACGATTTCAGGAGGTAGGACTGCTCTGGATTTTCCCAATATTAAACTCTATTACCCCGTGAAGTCTTTATCTACTTCACCGAAGCTCAATTCTCAACGATACTACAGTTGTTTTTTCTTTCGGTACTCCATAATTCTACTTTTAGGGTCATTGAGATAGATTTTTCCGTCCTGACCACTCAATCAGAGATATATACAGCAAGGTCCTCTAAATCAAATATTTAGTGGTCAGGTTATCAGAATATCCCTGCAATACTGAACCAATCAATCTAATACAACTATCTTCATTGGGGAATGCAAGAACCGATCTTTTACTACGGCGGATTTCTTCATTAAATCGCTCCAAGGGATTCGTGTTCTTCATCTTTTTGTCCAGCATGGTAGACTCAAAAAAAACGGGCAGGGAATTCCCCTGCCCGTACGTAATTCTAATTTAAGGGGTTGTTTATTTTAGCATCAAGACCTTTTTAGTTTCTGAATAATCGGAAGATATCATCCGGTAGAAATAAACGCCACTGCTGAGTCTTTTATCACGGCTATCTTCACTATTCCAGACAACATTATGACGTCCTGAGGGTAGTACTTCATCCACAAGTATTCTGACTCTTCTGCCGGAAACATCGAATATTTCAACTCTAACATGATCGTCAACTTTTAGTGTGAACTCGATAACAGTTTCCGGGTTGAAGGGATTGGGATAAGCGCGGGCTAATTTGGTTTCTAATACCGGTAGCATATCTTCTTCATCGACTGATGTAGGTCCTACATCTACTCTGTTTGAACCATCAGATTCTCCCACATCATAGACGACAGTTACGTAATAGACGTGGTCAGTCTCCTCAAGATTGGTATCTTGATAATTTGTGTTTTCAACAGGTTCTTCATTAATCTTTTCAAAATCGCTACCTTCAGTCGAGCGGTAGATGTTGTACCCGACGATACTTGTCCTTAGTAGGGAATTGACTGCAACTCTTTCATAGCTTTGGTTTCTCGACTGTCTTTCGGAACGCAAGGCTTCAAATACTTGTTCTTGTTCAACAACTTTTCTTTCTCTTGCCAGTCTGGTATTTCTTCCCTGCGACTCTGCAGTTATTGCATCATCAGGAGACCAGGGTTCATCCCAGGAAAGCTCAACATTTTCTAATGATCCACCAGCCTGTAGATTTTTTGGTGGATGTAGTATGTAATATTGGGCTGTGGTAACTTCACTTTGAAAATAGTTGTCGCTATAGGCAATAGCTTTGACGATTGTGTGATAGTCAATTTCCAATGGTTCATCATATAAGTGGCTCTCTTCGTCTGGTTCGGAACCGTCTAAGGTGTAGTATATTCTGGCATCATCGGCGGTTATGCTAAGATTGAAGGGGCTGTAATAGTTTCCTGCCTCATGAGATAATTCAGGTTTATCTGTTCTCAGAAGGTTAACTGAGATAATAACCGATGGTAGACTCTCTCCATGCTCGTAAACAGCGGTTACATAGTAATATGCGATATCGATGTCTTCCTCGATTTCATCTCTATATTCGGTTTCTTCGATCGGTTCATCATTGATCCTAACACCGTTGCGATAAATGTTGTAACCCGACAATCCAACCGGTTCCCAGTTGAGTATTACGACTCTGTATGAGGCGATATTTGCAGTCAGATTCTGAGGTATGTTAGTGGCATCTCCGTGGCTGGTATCAATCAATAGTCTGATCTGTGGTTTCTGATTATTGACATCAGTTGTTTCTATATCTGTTTGATCAGGGCTGTCTTGCCTGGTGTAACGGAAGCCGTTTTCTTGATCGTAGTATCTAACCTGACCTGTGTTACTCCAGTTATCAACGGGTGAAAATGCTGTATCTACAAGAATATTATCCTCTCCGTTCCACTCAAAAGCATTGTCCAGTTCTAACATTTCCCAACCATCTTCAGCAGGCGAATAAGATTCAGTTGAAAATACTGTTTGATAAGGTTCACGGATATGATTACTGGCATCGACGGCATCAGTATGCCGCATTCTGATAACAAAGTCATTCAAAGCGTATTCAGGGGCTCCGGCGATCCAATAACCTAACTCGCCGATAGGGCCTCCTGAGGTAATACCTGCCTCTTGTAATTCTTCAGCAGTATAAACTGTTTGAGAGCGAAGGCTTTGGAAATAGATGTTGATGGGAGAAGCTGCTGAAACTCCAGTTGCTGCATCACCTTCACCTATTTCTGCAGGCACAACTCCACCAATGCCTAATAACACATTACCTGTGAATGTATATTCACCCGTATTGGCCTGGTAGTCAATTACAATACCTTGACCTACTTCAGCCTCATCACTGACTGAAACCCTTACGGCCGGATACATAGTCTGGCTGGAAGCAATGTGCCTAAAATAATCTTCCGATACTTCCAGTATCTCAAGAAGTGGGTTTTCAGTGGTTATTTCGAAATTAATTTCAGGTGAATCAGCTCCTCCCATGTTGGTTAGTGGCATAAAGATGGTTAATTCCTCTCCAGGATCAAGTATTCCATTATTATTTCCACCCGGCTCGGGATCATAAATGTATGGTCTCATGAGGTTTATATTGGGAGCCTTGGCACTCAGGTTGTAGCGGAAATTCCAATTTAGATTACCTTCAGCTTCAATTGATACTGTAAAGCTCAGGCTATGGTTGTCCGGTACGTTTTCGGCTATTTCAATTCTGAATGCATCGTCAACGGTTGCTATGTCTTCGCTGTCAATATCTCCAAAATCGGCACGGTTATCGATGATATTGACATATTCATCCTGAGATAACAATGTGGCTGTTACATTTTCAGCATCCTGACCACCGAGATTTCTTAGGGTAACGCTCAGATCTCCAAGACTACCAAATGAAGGCATGTTTTCTCCACCATCGGTAAAATTAACTTCTTCAATTGCAACATAGGGTGTGAACCCTAATGATCCGGTAGTTATATAGATAGCGCTTTCGTCTTCTAAAGGTCTGGCAGCGGCAGGATATTCGTTATTGAATGTATACTCCAGACCAACCAGCCCGGTATGATCAGAGATACCTATTGTACTGTAGTTGCCCCATTCTCCGTATTGAGATTGTGGTCCGCCGGGTTGTCCACCCCGGTTGTTAACGTTATTAAATACTTTATACTGGATTTTTATTGCACCGTCGCGAGTAGAAGTGAAATGGAACTCGGGATCATAGAGAATAATTTGGAAAGTTTCTTCTTCATTTCTTTGTACGTTAGTTGCTTCTTGCCACTGTATAATGAATATATGTTCTTCTTCATCATAGTAAGTGTATACAGCACCTTGATCCAGACCTAAATTATCCCAAAAAGCTGCTATTATCGGATCAGGCCCGAGAGGCCCCGGTAGCCGCCAGTTTCTCTGTGCTGCAATCTCTGTTTCAGCGAACGATACCCATCCGTTAGAGCAGATGCTGATTACCTCATAATCAATACCATACATCCTGAAGTTAAAAGGCAATTCCATAGTTGTTACTTGCTGTATATCGTCATAGTTGGAGGTGATATTGGCATCTACTCCGTTTCCGCCTAATGCTGGTGATATCTCAAACCAGTCATATACAGGTGCTTCCATGTAATCAGTATCACCGCAATCATAGATCCAATATCCATAGGCGCAAGGTCCTAAAGGATCATCAACAGTTACGGTTCCGATAGGAATTTTTACCGGTATGGTTTGACTGAAACCTGCTTCATTAAAAAGATGTAAGTTGAGGTCAAAGATCATTCCAGGAATCAAATGTGAAGAGGTTCTCACCTCAAAATGGCGGTCAACACTTGTCTCGACATCTCCTGCATTAATATTCCCGAAGTAAGCGGTATCACTAACTATTTCCAGACCATAGCCTCCACCGGTCAGTTCTCCAAAAATATCTTCAAGATCAACCTCACCGCTATTTGCTATATAGAGCATTAGCCTGGCTTCCTCCAAGGGGTCTAATACACCGTCATCGTTATCATCAATGACAAGTTGCTGCTTCTCTAATTTACCGTTATTAACTACAATAGAAAACCTGCTGAGCCAGGAATTGTCGGCATTATCGGTTAGTGTCAGATCGAAATAAGCTCTATGCCCCATAGGTGTCTCAGGAGCTAACTCGATAACGAAGTTGTCCTGACTGTCGGCGTTGGAGTTAGCTGCGATATTTCCAAAAGCGGAGTCATTTTCTTCAATATCTAGATATTCGCTTTCAGTAGAGATGACACCATTAATTCCGTTGACTGCCTGGTTGCTATGGTTTCTGACTGTCAGCACAAAGTTTACATCTTCGCCGGCAATAATATCATCATTTGTAATGAACTGATTAAATGTTACGCCGGGAGCTCCGGTAACCTCGAAATCTCCTATATGAGGAATATATTGATGCTTGGTAACGGTGACTTTTACTTCACCCTCAACATCATCGTCAAAAAAGAGAGCTATCTGTCCTTCTGCGTTGGTATATCCTGTAGCGAAGACATCTTCTCCGCTCATTTCTTCACCCTGCCTGATAGTAACCCAAGCGTATTTAAGCGGTTGATCATCAGCATCTGTGACGGTTATTAATATGCTGTTGGAGCCGGGCGGCAGTTCTTCCGGATAATCAGCATTAAGCTCTCTCGGCACACCTTTCCAAACATCCATAGTAGGGTCGCCTTTTAGATTCAGCATCTGGAAATAATGAGCAGCTCGCCATTCGTGGCTGTTCCAGAAGGCACGATAATGCTCATACTTTGAATAGACCTTGGCTTCGCCCATAGTCCACATACCATGAGTAAAAAGTCCGTTAAAAATAGCACCGGTCAAAAGATTATTAAAGGCTGTGTCAGATGAAGCACTTATACCAATGGCGGACATAAAACCACGAGAGGTTGTCGGAGTTCCCATTCTGAACTGATGGCCTAAGCTAAATCCCCATACACCTTCAAAATCCAAAGACCTGCAGGTTAAAGCGGAAACATTCGGCGGCATGGAATTATTGTTGAACTGATTTTCGTTCGGATTCCAGCCTGCTAAACCATACATACCCCTGAAAGAGAAAAACGAGGCACCTTGATTGATTGCATTTTGCATCGCTGCTGGGAAAGGTGGCTCATATACTTCCGTATAATTAAAGTCACTATTATATCTTTCCATAATGTTTTTGATATAACGGGTTGTGAAGAATCCGGAAACACCCGTATTATTGTGACCTTCCCTGGCATCGCCGACTAATAATTGATGGTCATACCAGTCTGTATTGCCCATAAAGGGATATTTTTCATAATTTTCCAGCTTATTCCAAAAAGCTGCTAACTGGAAACCGCTGCCTATCGATATTCTTCCAACAACTACATCGGCAAGCAGGTCTTCATCATCCATCAGGCTGTAGGGGTGGTCACCCCGGACGTGTCGAGGTATATAAGCATCCTGATATTCGACAAAAGTAGGGACAGAGATATTGCTGGCAACATCGCCGACAATGACGAAATATTCGGGAGGGTTGTCCCATTCATGGTAGGCATCGCGAACATACTGGCGAATAGCATTGTTAGAATCGTACTGACCGGTATCAACTACATCAACCTTAAAGCCTTTATCTCTTTTCCACTGCAAAAAATTGTTTAAAGCATGACGATACTGCTGATCCTGAGTATGATGATGAACTACTATCATTGAGCGTTGCTGAAAATCGTTTCTGGTTCCGGGATTGCGGAACTGATCGTGATTTAGAACTAAAGACCTTTGAAGCCGGTCAAATGTCCTTGATCTATGTCCGGGAGCATTAGTCAGTTCATTCTCTCCCGAAGCGTTTGCATCGTAACGTATTCTCAAAGATACCCTGTCAGCCATCGTCAACTTTTTTTGAGCAGGGTTATAGGTTATCGGGTTTATGCTGACGGTTACTAATCTCATGTCTCTCATTACCCCGGGCCTGCTCACTGCATAATGCTCTGCGGGGTATTGGATATCTTTCGCATAGAAATCTTTATCTTTGAGGAAACCTCTTTTCTCGTCGATTTCCAGGTCAAAACCTTGAGACGGGAAAAGCAGGAAATCGTTGATTCTTTTCTCGTTCGCTACTTTGTATTTCTCTATTTCTACCGTCCCTGTCGCCGGTATGGACAGAAGAAAAGAAAATGATAAAACCTCCGGCAGGCCGTCTTCCATGATCAGACCGTGCTCCGGATGATAAAGCCTTGTATATTTAACTCCATCGTGTTCAACGGTAATCATTTCTAATTCAGGCATGGTAAACTCTATTTCAGTGTAGTCACTGCCTTGTGATACTATCTGAAAATCGGCAGAGAGCGACCATGCAGCTGCTAAAAAGATTATTGTTAGCAGTACTGTTGTCTTAATTTTCATCTTTGTCACCTTAAACATTGTTATTCCTCCGTTTGTTGGCTAAAGCCACTCACCAACCGACATCAATTATAGATACGGTTGATGAATGCCGTCTCGATTCGTGAATATGTGTTGAACGCCTCTGATGTCAAGCAAAAAATTAGCTGCTCATAAACCTGATGAGATGAGGGAAATCGTTCGGACAAGACAAAGTTAAACTAAACAGCTCTGCCCGGTTAATGTGCCTCAGTTCTCCCCTTTTCTGATGGCTCTGATTCTTTGCAGTACAGGCGGATGAGAATATTCAAGAAATACTTTCAAGGGATGAGGTGTGAGATTGCCAAGGTTATCAACGGTCAGTTTTTTTAGACCGGTTACCATGCTCTCTCGGTTTCCGGTTGTTTTGACCGAATAATCATCGGCTTGATATTCATGTTTACGGGATAACGCTTTGCTGATAATTCCAAGTATCATACTCAGCGGTGTATAGATAAAGAAAAAGAATACCAGCCCCGCATATATCGGTGTACCTTGAACTTGGAAAGCTTGATAAAGACCCTCTTGTCCGAGGAATAACGACAGCAAAAAAAACATCAGCAAATTCGTGGTAATACCAAAGAGCATTTTTTTTATAATATGCTTGAGCTTGTTGTGCCCTACTTCGTGGGCAAGAACACTGAGTATCTCATCTACGTTTAGCTTTTCGAGCAGAGTATCGAACAAGGCTATCCGCTTGGTCTTGCCAAAACCGGTGAAATAGGCATTCAGCTTGGTCGAACGTTTAGATGCATCTACCCTAAATATTCCACTGAGCTTGTAACTCTGTTTCTTTGCATAATCTTCTAACTTCTGCCGCAATTCTCCATCCTCCAAAGGGGTAAACTTGTTGAACAGCGGCAGAATAACTACAGGAGCAATAAGAGCAATAAAGAGGCTGATTAACGTCAACGCTCCCCAAGCCCAGAGCCAGGCATACTGAACATTCCCGAAAAAGAACAACAGCAATGAAATAATCGGTGTTCCTATGATTACTAAAAGCAGTATTGACTTGAACTGATCCTTGATGTAAGTATTTGCCGTGGTCTTGTTGAAGCCGTATCTTTCCTCTATCACAAAAGTACTGTAAAGAGAAAATGGAAGACCGGCTAAATAGCTTATCAGTATCAAAATACCGATGAACACCAGACCCTGAAGTATCATATACTCCGATGCGGATTGGGCTATCCCGTTTATCCGGGCGAAACCGCCTAACAGAATAAAAAGCAGGGT
>PWNZ01000110.1 GCA_003564135.1 Candidatus Cloacimonadota bacterium | reverse complement strand
CACCGGAAAATAAATCTTTTTCATAACTCCTCCCTGTAGTTATGTTTTTTCCTGTTTCACACTTTCGCTTATCATAAAATGAATTAATATAGTAAAGATAAGCCACATTAATTAAGCAATTAATGTTCCATAAAAATAATTAATAAATATAAAACATTACTAAATATTGCTCCTTCTTGACTCACCCGGAATATAAGTAATATGCCGCCTCCCTAAGCCCCAACGCGGACCAGCCGGAACCAAGAAAAATCCCCCTGACCACTAAACTCCTCTCTGCTGTGTACAGGGTAAAGAGGATAGTGTTGATAATGGATTATTATAGATATTAGAACTGCTGAATAATTACTGCAAATAAAATGAATATCTGTAATGTTAAGAGATTAAACATTCTATCAAGGCTAATATCTTGAAATAAAAATATCATATATAAGCCCTTCATGAGCCTATGTGATGATCAAATACAGGCTTTACAGAGGACATTCTTAGCTAAAAATCACTAGAATGCTAAATAAGATGAAAATAGTCATTGACATAAAACACCCCCTGTGTTAAATTGAAATGTGTTAAGGGGGTATTCGGCGAGAGTGTTGTGCATTGATCATTCATTTATACTTCATCAATATGATATATATATTGTATCTTACCTAGAATAGGTGAGGTATATAAAAAATAGATAGAAGTAGTGAAGTATATAGAGTCATCACTACTCTAAAGGAAGGAATAATGAATATAATTATAGCTAATATCAAGCTATCCAATGGGATAGAATGTTTTCATCAGATAAACGAGTATATCGGTAATACAATCGAAGTGGCTAATTCAGAGAGCAAACATATGAACAGTAATGTAAAGACATGTAAAGAACTAAACGTAATGAATGAGAGGCATAATAATGAATTGCCTTCTCATGTTGCCTGCGAAAACAAAACAGAAAGGAGCTAATTATGGAAAAAATAACTCTAATCGTCAAGGAAGAGAATGTTGTCTTTATATCAGACAGCATGAAAAGTGAATACAAGAGGTATAAAGGATTTGAACAGATAGCGGAACTTCTGGCGAGACCTGAAAAAGAGATATCCTGTCGGCTTCTGGCTACTAATGATCTTGCTTTTAGAAAGGCAAGGGCAAAAATCTATTATGGCTCTGAAGATGTGCCGATAGACAGCTTTGACTCGCTGAGCAGCTTTGAAAAAGATGAGATAAGGGACGAGAAATGTTTTAACGATAAGAAGAAAGAGGCGATCTCACTGATAGCTCAAATAGCTGTTACTGAAGAATACAATGACCTTTACAAGTTGAAAACATTAAAAGATGAGCTTGCCGAAGTAGTGGAACATCTGATGAAGATGACTAAATCTGACGGCAAATCACAGACATTTCCGGATGGGTATTCTGTATCTAAAGATGCTGTGAGAAAGAATATCCGCAAGGCAATAAAGTTGGTAAAAGAAAAGAACCCGGAACTGGCAGAACACCTGCGCAAGCAAATACGCATAGGCAAATACTGCTGTTATCACTCCCTGCCAAGCGTGGAGATTACCATTATTAAAACATGTACTGCTCTCGAACGGCCAGGCATGTGCGGCAAGAATGTATCCTCAATAAAGAGACCAAAGTAAGCAATTGAAACAGACTAAAACAGCTTTGTTCGGTTTTGCCTGCTTTATAGAGAGAGGCCCCCGATCTATATAAAGTTTACTCACGGAGCGCAGACATTATTTAAGCTCACGATGTCTGAGTCCGCTATCAGCCAAACCTGCAGTTCTCTATAGGCATGTGCTAGGTTGGTGATATCATCAAAGCAGAAGGAGATAAAAATATGGCATTAAATCATGATGACAGAAGGCTCATTTTGTCTGGTGGCAATAGATCGTGGCCTATCGAGAAAAGACATACGGAAATTATCGAAGAGATTAAAAAAAAGCTTAATCGGCCTGAAATTGCTGTCGATTGCCTTAGTACCATACATCGTTGTGACAACCATCATGCTGACGGCATTATAAGCTTTGCGTCTGTTCTCAGTAAAAGCTTTAACGAACTTGGCGGCATAAAACACAGGAACTTAAAACAAGAGATTGATAAGATAAAGCATGAGCTTGCTGTTGACGGCAGATTTAGTATTAACGCTTCATTCGGGACAAAGAATAGGAAGTCCTTTATAACGGGATTACCTTTGCCCTTCAGAAAAGAGACACATCTTAGATATCTGAATGCATGTTACTTAGATATTGACTGTTACAAAATCGATATCGCATTTCCGCTAGCTTTGCGAAAAGTTTTAGCTGCCGAGCATGAAGGAATTATTCCGCCGGTCAGCATCATTTGTTACTCGGGAAGAGGAATGTATCTGATGTGGCTCTTAAAAAGTGAGCATAGCAACTTGCCTGAGAAAGGGTATGAAGATCGTATTAAACTGTATAAAAAGATCAATAAAGCATTAGCAAAAAGGCTGGATAGTTACCAGAAGCTCGGTATCGACTATGATGCTCACGATTGTGCAAGACTGTTGAGGGTTCCCGGCTCGATAAACAGCAAGTCGAATCATCCTGTTGTTTATTGTGTACAGCAAGATTTTGGGGGACAGGTTCCTGTTTATACCTTTAATGTCTTGAAAAGATTGCTGAACATTGATTTAAGAAAAAAACAGCAGAAGAAAGTAAAAACAAGGGCCGATATCTCGCCGGTTAAACGACCAAAAGACCCGGCTAAACTGAAAGGCTATAGGGCTGTCGGGGAGTATATTATAGGTGATATGCTCAAGATTGAGAAACATATTGGCGGTTTCAGCCAAGGCAAAAGAGGTAGAACTCTTTCTCTTTTATCCCTTTCCGCAAGGAAAGCCGGATACAGCAAGGCAAAAACAAAAAAGCTGTTAAGTGAAGTTGCTGCCCGCTGTCAACCGGCATACCCTTCAGAAGTTAATGACACAAGAATTGACACTATAATCGAACATAGTTGGACTTCCAAGAATAAGCATTACAAATGCCAATACCTTGCCAGTAATTATGGAATCTCCTGCGACGTGGCAGATGAATTAAAACTTAAGACCATCAGACAGGAAAAGAAGCTCTCCAAAAGAAAAGCTGAACGGCTAAAAAGAGAGCAAGCGATACAGTCTATTGAAGCCCCGGAGAAAATGACAATAAGGCAGATTAAAAAATCCTTGCAGGGAAAAGGTATCAACGCATCAATTAGCACGATAAGCATAGACTTAAAAAAGATCAATGAAAAAAAAGCAAACCCACCAAAATCGATGAGGAAAGACGAGGAGCTATTATGAAACAGATAGATGTTAAAACAAGAAAAGATAGTGTTGTTATTACCGTTGACGGTAGAGAGATTGTGTTCCCTAAGCTGAAAGGGTTCATGCAGATAGCAGAATTGATGGATCACGCAGACGAAGAAATATTCTGCACATTATTGCAGGTTAAAGATATTAAAAGATTATGGGATGCCGAAAGGCGTTTAGGCAGAACTAGCAGCATGTATGATACAGAAAACGATCCGATCGATACATATCATTCATTTGAATATTATAAAGATCATCCGATAATGGATCATGCATACTATAAAAACCTACAAAAAGAAGCGATGATACTCATCAGGAGAATAGCCGCTGCTGAAGAATATAACGACATTGGCAAAGCGGAAGCATATAAATCTGAACTGGAGCATATTAGGAACAGTCTCTTAGGAATGAGCAAACCGAATAAAACTTCCCGGAATATGCCCGGTGAGCATGACAAGTCAATCGATGCAGTAAGAAAGACAATAGCCAAAGCAATTAATATTATCGGCAAAGCTGATCTGGAACTGCATCAGCACCTCAAAGAACGGCTAAAGGTCGGAAAGTACAGCTGCTACCATTCATTGCCGGGCGTTGAGGTGACTGTCCACACAATAGCCGATTGCTGAATGAAGATGAACAGGGAACGCTGATAGACATCTATTTCAATGTGGTCATCTCCTTAGACAAGATAACGGCATTGATGTTTGTGGGATAAGCATGCGACAGCAATAAGTCTCCAGTAGTCAGACCGATGAAGTACATCTTTCTTTTGATAGACTTTATGGAACAAGAACCGAATATTTACGTCAGAAGCCGGCAACCTCAAGAATAGTAGAATGAGGGAATGACAAGAATGAATTAATACCTTATCAACAATATTGACTGCGTCGAGATCGTAAACTCAGTTTGTTCGTTTTTTGGCAGAAAGTTGCCGCCTAAAGCCGACGTACCAGCCGACTGAAGTTCCGGTTCACTTTACACAATTCTAAATTGTGATATGTAAGGACACTGTCCACATTCTAAACAGCGAAGCACTAAACTCTCTATACCTTTCTTTTTCTTTTGTGCCCATTTGTGACCTTTTGTTTGCGTGAATTTGTGGTTAATCATTTTGTTCCGGCTTGTCCGGGTTGGGTATTCTGCGATAGAATATTACGCGGTAGTTAGGCAAAGTGTCCGAAACTTCCCAAAATAGTGACTTAGCATTATTCAACGTCCTTTGCACCCCCTTTATTTGCTTGGCAGTCAATAAGATACAAGATCGAGGCGACAACTTTCTCTCAAAAGCTCGCATTGTTTAAATAACCTATCTAAGCTACTATTAACTTGTTGCTGACTACATATCCATATAGACTATAGTATACTTCTTCATAGTTAATAGTATATATGCTTCCAGAGATTCCCAAAGTAACTAAGAGATATTACTAAGAGAGGTCCTTAGAAATACTAAGAGGGGTCCTTAGAGAAGGGAGAGTTACTTAGAGAATCGATCGTCTTTTCGGAATAATACGGGCACATTCGTTATACGAGAAAATACAAAAAGGTCATTCTAAATAGTCTCGCATCCTCAGAGAGGATAAAGTCGGCGCGAAACTTCGGCGGGGTGACATCTCACAGCTTGCTTATCAGGTAATCGTTGAAGTCTTTTATTTTCGCTTTGTATTTGGGGTCTTTCTTACCTGCATCTGAATTGAGGTAGGTCTTGGCATGTATCGGGCAGTCAAAAGAATCAGCGAGCTTGTTAAATATATTGTCGTTTTTCTCTGCAAATTCAAATGGAGTTACATCGGTCATGCTCTCATCTTTGAATAAACCAATACGGGAAAGCGCTCCGCTGACGTCATTATCAAAGCAGCAATATAGTTTTGCAGAGGTAATTGATTTGATTCGGCGGACGGCATCGACACTAATTCGCCGGTTCACGGCAATTATACAGTCTTTCCCGGTATATTCATAGAATGAAAGCGCATCTGTGATACCTTCGAAAATAACTACGTTTTGAGCTTTGATAATGTTACCTATGAAAAACTGCTCTTTACAGCTTAGCTTGTAGCATTTTGTGCTGTCATCCGGTGGTATATTGCGACTCGAAAAATAGATAATCCGATCTTTGTAGTAGTGGGGAAAAATGATTGAGGGCTTAGAAAAAACAGGGAATCCGTATTTATTAGTTATGCCTGCTTTATTCAGGGACTTTTTGTCGTATACCGGACTGAGAATGTCTAATATATCCTGATACCCGCTGATACTTTTTATGCTGAACCTGTTATATGTGGTATCCGATATCCCTCTGTTTTCCAAATATTTACGAGCTTGATCATTCAATGTTAAATTATCGTCCAGATATTCATAGATTTCAATTGAATCTTCTGCGGGCAAAGATATTTGAGGTTTGCCAGAGGTCAGCGGGGCTTTTTCAGACTTCCGCTTGCCTGATCCCACTGTCTGGAAATCACCGCAGTACTGTTTAAGTCTATTCAAAGACTCTGCTCGCGTTATCTTTTCTTTCAATTCTATGAAATTAAAGATATCACCCCCTGCATTGCAGCCGAAACAAAAAAAACTGTTAGTATTGGGATAGAACATGAGCGAAGGTTCGGAGTCTTCGTGAAACGGGCATATTGCTTTATTCTGTCTGTTTATTTTCAGGCCATACTCATCGGGCACAAATCGCTTGATATTGACGGCTTTTTTGTATTGTTGGTATTCTGCTCTATAATCGTCTGATCTCATCTGTTTGACCCCTTCTCGTCATCTTGAGCACTTCTCTAAGTGCCGCATAGCATTCAGTTAACGCCTTAACAGAGAAGCGGCTGCCGGCTGATAAGTTTTTTGCAAATCATCTATATGAAAAACGTTATGCTCATTCTTTTTATTTTCTCTTATCGGATGCTTGGCATCATATCTGCTATGCTCTCCGTAAAGCTCGTTCCAGCCGGTCACGGTAATAATGGTGTACCGGTTTGGAATGCCCTCTTTCGTTATCAGTCCATACTTAATAAGTTTAGCAATTGATGTGCGTACTGCTGATATTGTAACATCTTTCCCACAGAGTTCTGCCAGTTTTTCTATTGTTGTAAAATACTGTCCCGGTTTCAGCTCCACCGGCCCACGCCTGCCTTTAGCGGGAACTGTATCAGCCTTGTAAGAAGCCCTGTGAAGTATTACCTCAAACACGACCTTTTGTACCGATGTTGAGTTTTTCCAGAACGGTGATTCTAACTTATCCCGTCTCGATTTTACGAAACCGTAGTCTTTTTGCCGCTTCTCTTCGCTTATGGATATAGGTTGTGAGTTCATCCTTATCTCCTGTTGTTTTTTTTGTGATAAAAATACAAACAAAGCACGGCTATACGATACCGTAGTATGAAAAAAATGATGACGATCTTCCTCGCATTGCGCCTGAAAGAAGCCAATAAAAGTAAGCTGGAACCAAATATGTCCAGGGTGATATTTTTGTCAATAACTTAAGTGAATCTGCTCATTTAAATTATATAGATGACCACCATATTACCTGTTAAATATTTCAAGTAAATGCAGTATTATATATAGGTGAACCGGAACGCTGACTTTAGCCGGCAACTTTCTGCCAAAAAATCACGAACCGAGTTTACTAACTTGACGCAGTCAATATTATGGATAAGGTGCTAATTATGTATAAGCTAATAGTTTGTCGTTTTAATCGAGATGAAGGTGTATTTGGTAGCTTTACCATGGCTCATAGATAAAAAAAGAACAGTTCTATCAACAGCATAGGCTCCGGGAAACACCAGAGCCTATGCCTTTTATTGATCTTATTATCAGGACAGCTTAGCGTTTATGTCTTTGATAGAGACTGCATCATCTGTAGTTACGATTATGTGGTCTAACAGCTTTATTCCGAGCATCTTGCCTGCGTTCTTTATCTTTTCAGTGATTCTAACATCTTCAGGTGATGCATCAGTAGTGCCCGATGGATGGTTATGAGCAACTATTATTGCACTGCTATTTGACAGGATTGCCGGTTTGAACAATTCCCGCATATCGATACCGGCTGCATTCAATTGACCGATGGACACGATATTCAGGAACGTAGGCTTGTTCTTAATATCTAAGCCTATCACGGCAAATACATAACCCGGACGAGCCGGAACCAAATGCCTAACCACGAATGAACACATATAAAAAAGAAGAGTTTAGAAGGTTTAGTGCTTCGCTGTTTAGATAAGGGACAGGCACAGTGTCCCCTGCTCAAGGGCAGGGGCAGGCTCTGTCCGTACGGTTATATGCAATCTATCCCGTTAAAAAATACCGGCTGAAGCCGGCGTACCAGCCGACTGAAGTCAGCGTTCCATTTATTTTAACTGCATTATTTCAGCTAAATGCCATTACAGTTGTTTGGTAATGATGGCTTGGGCAAAATATACGAAATAATAAAAGGAACAAGTGTTGACAAGATTTCCCGATTTATTTAGGGGTTGATTGATTAATTCAAGTATGAGATAGGATTAAAAAAGGATGGTTATTGATGGCAGAGAGAAAGAATAAGAGCAATAAGCTTCCGATAGAATCTTACGAACATAAGGATAAGCAGCGGATTAATAATCCACCTATTGGAATGGTTACTCCGGAGACTGACCCCGATGCAGAAAAGAAAAAGAAGTATTCTTACGACCCACATCTTGACCCGCAACTAATATGGTCAGGCAAGGCAGAGCATACATCTTTTGAAGTCCCTACAGTGTCGCTGCACGTCCACGAACGGATAGACCCCCGCTCTATTGTAGAGACAGTGAAAAAGAAAAACGGTGATAACTGCGATCAACAACTTTCTTTTTTTGAAAAATTAGAAGAAGATCTTCCATTAAGGAATGCCATTGAATTTTACAAACATCCTCACGGCTGGAGTAACCGCCTTGTTGCAGGGGATTCACTGTTGGTAATGAATTCTATGCTGGAGAAGGAGGGGATGGCAGGAAAGGTGCAGATGGTCTATATTGATCCCCCTTACGGGATAAAGTACGGCTCAAATTTCCAACCGTTTGTTAATAAAAGGGATGTTAAAGACAGAAAGGATGAGGATTTGACCGCCGAACCGGAACAGATAAGAGCTTTCCGCGATACGTGGGAGTTAGGGGTTCATTCCTATCTTACCTACCTGCGGGATAGACTGTTATTAGCTCGGGAACTGCTTACTGAAAGCGGAAGTGTATTTGTGCAGATAAGTGATGAAAACATTCACCATGTCAGAGAGTTGATGGATGAAGTGTTCGATACCGATAATTTTGTTAATCAAATTGTACTTAAAAAAAAGAGTGGTCTGACAGTTAGCAGAATGGAACATTCCTATGACATAATTATATGGTATGCGAAAAATATTAAATCTATGAAATTTCGGAAATTATTTCAAAAGAAGGAAATAGGGATTGGCGAAACAACAGGAATGCGTTACGACCAAATTGAATCCCCAGATGGTTCAATTAGAAGAGCTTTAACCATAGAGGAAAAAAGAATTCCCGGTCTCATTCCGAATGGTTGGAAACCGTTTAAGCTAAGTAATCCATGCTCAATGTCAGCAATTGATAAAAGCGAGGAATCATTAGAGTTCCAGGGTAAGAATTATTATCCACCTTCAGGCAGGGCTTGGGCTTCAAATAAAGAAGGTATGAGACAGTTAATAATGAAGAATCGTATTGTGTCAACAGGGAAGAATCTCGCGTATATTCTATATTTAGATGACTTTCCATTAATTCCTATTACAGATATTTGGTTAGATTTTCTTATGAGAACTGAAAAGGTTTATGCAGTACAAACAGCACCCAAGGTCATACAACACTGTATGTTAATGACTACCGACCCCGGTGATTTAGTCTTTGACCCGACTAGCGGCAGTGGAACAACAGCTTATGTTGCCGAGCAGTGGGGACGGAGGTGGGTAACTTGTGATACTTCACGGGTGGCATTGACATTAGCTAAGCAGCGATTAATGACGGCAGTTTTTGATTATTATCAGCTTGCTTATCCGGAACAGGGGGTTGGCAGCGGGTTTAAGTATAAGACGGTTCCGCATATTACCTTGAAATCTATAGCCAACAATGAACCCCCGGCAACAGAGACCTTATACGACCAGCCGTATGTTGACAGAAAGAAGAGAAGAGTAAGCGGTCCATTTACTGTGGAAGCGGTACCCTCACCGGCAGTAAAATCGATAGAAGAAATCCTGGAAGGTGCCCCTCAGCCGGCAGATCTTTCTATTACCCGTTCCGGTGAAACGCTGCGTCAGAATGAATGGCGTGATGAATTGATGCGCTGTGGGATAAGAGGAAAGATGGGACAGCATATACGTTTTGCGAGATTGGAGCCTCTTCCCGGGTGTCGT
>PWNZ01000046.1 GCA_003564135.1 Candidatus Cloacimonadota bacterium | reverse complement strand
TAGGTTATTATGCTATTATTGGCTTAATGGATTGAGGGGTGTCGTTTCATGAATGAAGATGAAAGCATTGTATCTTTGAGCCATAACAGTCGGAACATAATTGCCCGGATACTCTCTTGCGGGGTTGTATACAACTCCTACCGCCCTATGCCCTATATGGTTGGACATAACTTGGTGTTCTTTGAGCTGACTGTCAAAGATGAAGTAATACTGGGGATATCGAATCCGGTTAAGGATATTTTCAATCGTATCTTTTTTTGCGGCAGGCATATTCATGATTCCCATAGTCGAACCCCAGCTTTCACCGGCAATTACCTCCCCTTGATAACATCCGAATCCGATTAGGAAAACATTTTCACTGCCCAGGTTTTCTCGTGCTAATTGTCCGATATTATGGCTACCGTCCCTTTGCATAGTCGTAGCCCTAGCGTCTCCGATATGAGTATTATGAGCCCACACGATACCTTTAGCATCTTCACCGTAATAATCTAGCAGTCTTTCAGCGGTAAGATAGAAATGAGAAGCTCTATGATTCCAACTTTCACTTCCACCTCTAACAGCGGTTCTGAAATGCCGTTCAGCATTTCTGATGATCAAAGCATTCTGCTTAGCGTTGAAATAGTCACGTTTAGACTGCTTTTTGAGGCCGGTAGACCGGTCTTTCAAAAATTCAATTAATCTAATGATTTCACCCTCGCATCCTTGATGACCACGATGTATAGCTTGAGCGTACTTAGAGCCATCGAAGTCGAAAGCTGCGAAGCATTCGAGCAGTTTGGCTTTATCATGAAAAACCGGTTTGTCAAAAGAAGACATATAATCCCACAGGTTTTTAATTGACTCATCTAAGCTGTAAACATCCATACCATAAAGACCGGTTCTTTCGGAATTGGGCAAGCCGCTATTGTGATCTTGCAACCACTCAGCCATTGTAAGTGCTTCTTCATTTGCCCACATCCACTGGGGCCAGCGATTAAAATTTTCTTTGAAGAGCCGACGCAGAGATCCTTGATCAGTATATCCCTTAACTTCATTGCAAACCGTAAAAAAAGCAGGCCAATCGCCCTCGACGACGATAAAATCGTAGCCGTGGTTTTCGATAAGTTTTTTGCTGATGACGTATCGCCAGTAGTAGTACTCGGATGTACCGTGAGTTGATTCTCCTAAAAGAACTAATCGATGTCCGGCAGCCTCCTCAATTAACATGTCAATATCCGCTTCGTCAGCTAACTCTATAGCCTTGTCGGAGAGAAGTTCTATTAAGTCTTCAGCTTGAAGACTTATGCTGACCAGAAGTATTATCATTGTGAAAAGCGATAATGTCTTTCCGTATAACATTAAATCCTCCTTGTTTTTTAGTAGTTATAATGTGCCAGGGCAGGGAATAGCTTGTTTGTTTTTCAGGTTATGCTGTCTGAAATGTTGCCGGTTAAACTCGGATAATGTAGTAAAAATGGGACGCCGGACTTCGTTAAATATTTTTATCATAGGAAACCTTCATGAACTCAAGAGCGAAGAATGAAAAATGAAGAATGAAAACACCCGAGATGATGATTAAATTGCCGGCTTAAGCCGGCGTGCCAGCCGACTGAAAGTCAGCGTTCCGGAACCACTGGTAACTGATAACTGGTAAATCAATTTTAAACATAGTAACCGCTCATGACAGGGGGGGGCTTGACCCCAAGAGAATGATTAAAACCTGTTTCGGGTCGAATCCATCAGCGCAATCAATTTAATCTGCTGGAGACTACTTATTAATAATAATGGTTTGTCTAGTTCACAAAGCAGCAGTTATTTTTCGACTACTTTTATTTCCAATGAGCCAAAGACCGTATTTGTTTCGATGAATATCTGATAGTCACCTTTAGTCCCGAAATCAAACTCTTCGTTGCCAAAGAATGACACGGTTTTTCCGGGAAATATTGACTCTCCAAAAACCGTTGAGTTTTTTATTGTCACCGACACTTCAGGACCAAGTAAGACCAATGCCGACCCAAAGACAACATTGATCTCTATCTTATGGTTAGCAGGTATCTTTGATAAGTCGGTCAGATCAATTGTACTACCTCCGAAAACTACGTTATATTCATTCTCCTCGAATGTTCTATCTGTTTTTTTTCGGTTAGTTTTTTCCTGTTCCGGTTCCGAGTCATTATCACCTTTTATTTCTGATGTAACTTGATCAATCCTGCCATCAACTCTTGATACTGCTCTTTCAAACCTGTGATCAACTCTTGAGGCTGCTCTGTCGAACCTTCTTTCAGTTCGCCGAACCGTAGTATGATGTCTGACAAACCGTGTAGGAGAACCGAAGAGTACCTGGAAACCGAGATAAATCAATATCAGGCCGAAAACAACCTTGAAAACCGGCACATCGATATTGAATAAGATCCTGACGATAATCGACAGACCTAACAATACCAATATGAATCCCCAAAAAAGACCGCTGGTTAAAAAACTCATTTTGTTACCCCTATAGTCTATTGTGTTGTTAATTAGTTTTTTTTATTTTTTCTTTGGAAAACATCAAGGAGCATATCAAAACCGAGCGCCAACAAAGAAATACCGAGCACTAACCTAAAGATAGGTATATAAATATTGAAAACTACTCTGAGTATGAGCAGCAATCCAATCAATATGAGGATAACTCCCCAAATCGAACCATTCTTAAATAATCTCATATTATTCTCCTCTTTATCTGCTAAACTTACTTTGCCACATCGGGCAGATCGAAAAACATACCCTGATATTCGACAGTTTCTTCATTTTCGTCAATAATTGGTTTTAACTTCAAGATTTTCCGTTCTTTCTGCTCGTTTATTTCGAGTTCGGTTTCTTTTTCTATCTCACTTTTTTCATTACTTAAGGTCAACATCTTTGATTCAGCACATGTTATTGACAGTTCTGGTAGGATATCCCATAAATTTAGGTCTTTGTCGGTATTTTTATGAAATAGGTCATAGAATGCTTTATTAGCGCTAACAATAACACCGTCCTGCCTCACCCTGAAGACCGGAATAGGCAACTCATTTATCAGGCCATAATAAAGTTTGTTGAATTTGGTTAATTCCTGGTCAGCAAATTTCCTGTCGGTAATATCCAAGACTAATGCTTGTTTAGAGACAGTTCCATCGCTTTGAGCGATAGGCATATGTACAACGGAGTACCAGCGGTTGTCTTTCGGGCTTTTGACCTCCCATTTCATAGTCTGGGTATTATCGTCATCCTGATTACGACACCAAGGGCATACTTGGTCTTTATCATGAATCGCTTTGTAGCAGAATTCACCGGTGGGATCGTACCCTGTCCGCTCTATCAATTTTTCGTTAGCAAAGTTAATTCGATAATCAGGTGAACAGATATAAACAAGGCCATCGAAAGCATTAACCGTAGCCATCAGCCGTGTTTGTTGATCGAGCAGCTTCTCTTCTATTTTCTTTTGATCGGTTATGTCTTGGATAACTCCATCATAAGAGATCACCTCGTTATGTCTATCAAAATGCAGGACGGGCGTATTCCTTAGCCAAGCAATAGAACCGTCTTTTTTGATAATGCGATGTTCAAAAGGTTCAACTTGTACACCGTTGATTATCTTATTGACATTCTCTAAAACGAGTCCTTTGTCTCTTACATGAACCATATCTAACCAGAGATAGTTCTGCTCTCCTAGCTCTTTCGGCTCGTATCCGGTAACTCTTACACAGGCTGGGCTGTGGACAGTCTTAACTGCTTGATTATTCTCGATATATACGGTAACAATATAGTCTGATATTGTATTCGTTATACGGTGAAACCTTCTTTCTTTTTGTTCTAATAACTCTTTAATTCTTAAATTTTCAGTGATGTCACGCGATATGGTTAATACAGCATCTTCGTCGCCATACAAGATCCTCCTTGCCAAGCATTCAACCGGAATTCGGTTCTCTTGAATGTCTTTTTCCAGCGATTCAAATCTGACATGTTTCTTCTCGGACAAGTATTCGATGAATCTGGGAAAATCCTGCCTGAACTCATCGGTTTGAAAGTTTAGGTAACTCAGGTTGTTGGTATTTTTCTTTTGATCAAGGCCAATCCTTTTGTAGGCTGCGTCGTTTAGTTCTAAAAAATTTCCTTCGAAATCATAGATATAGATAGCATCAGTAATACTGTTGAATATGTGGCGAAATTTATCGCGGCTGAAACGGAGACTTTTCTCGACAGAGACTAGCCTGTCCTCGACTTCTATCTGCTCGAATACCTTGTTTATCGCTGTGGGAAGAAAGTCCATGAACCCCTTTTCTTTGACTAAATAGTCCCGGGCTCCCATCTTCATCATCTCGATAATTGCCTTCTCATTACCGGGCTCAGACATCACTAAATAGGGCATTATTATTCTGTTGCCTTCAATACTTTGAACTATATCTTTAGCGGTCATATCGGGCATATAGTACTCGATTAGTAAAAGGGAATTAGGATTACTCAGCGCATATAGGACTGCGGCACTGCCGAAATTAAAAATCTTGGTATTGAAGCCGGCGCTGTTCAATTTATTTGATATCAGAAGGGCTACGTTTTCGTTATCTTCTACTACTACTACTATATTATTCTGTTTATTACTGTTTAAACTCATGGTACCACCTTACAAGCATGTCTAACCAAGCCTACAACACAACACCAACCTCCTAAAAATGACCGGAACAACGTTAATATCTTTTAATAATCAATTGGGTAAATCTTAACGTTGACGCGATATTTAGCCAATAAGTTATAATAATCTGATATGTAGTTTTTTATAACCTGTTCAAGGTTTTCTTCCTGAGACATAACACTTTCCGGATAGCCAATCTCAATTTTTAGATGGTTGGCGCGGAACTGCGAATCGAATTTTGGTCTGAAACCGGTGATGTCTTTAAGGTATTCGGGAAGTGACCTAGCTAAGCTGGAATATTGGCTCATCTGTCTGAACAGATTGAGAAGAGAAAACCCCAAGCTTGTTAATGCGCCAAACCAAATTAACTTCTTAATCATATTCTAACTACTTAAGTAATTACCTGTATAAGAACTTAATCCTGCCCCATGAGGACTTGCCCGCTCCTACAGGTGACCTGACAAGATCATAAAATGTTCTGGGATTAAGCCTGTATTCACCATAGCGATAATCAATTATACCAATTATCTTACTATAGATCTCACTACTATGAAAATTATTCCTTTGATCTCTCAAAGATAAAAGTGTGTTATTTACGCGACAATTTCCTGACCCGTCACTTATAACTGTAATATCATGCTGGCTTTCACTGCCTACTACACTAACATTGGAAACTTGTACCAACACACTCTCGTAAGCTTCACTTTGTGCCAACTCACTGGTAGATACCGGATAGGGATTAGGGATCTGGTTACCGGAATTATTAATCCTTAGACTGTTGATATTTCTTAATACGGTAAAACCAAAATTTTCGGCAACTTCTCCATTTATGGTAACTCTGTCTCCAACTTGCACCTCGCGGTTATTATCTTGAACATAAATTCCTCTCCATGCACCGCCTTCCGGTTCCGAAATATAAAAGCCACCGTTGAGATAGTCCATGGCAACAACTATTCCTGTTGTGGTTACTACTTGACCACGATATGGTGAGGGATACGTACCATCAGACCCTGGGTTATTGGTAAATTGAATGTCATAGATTGATGTCTGCCCGGCCAGCAAGCTCACCGGCAAAATCAAGATCAGCATATATATACTCAATCTTCTCATATTACCTCCCAATTATGGGTCTTTTTTTAATATTATTTGTCATACGCCCATGAAAGTATGATGTAGAAAGTTGTCAAGTTTTTTAACGGTTGTAGCTATACAAGCTGCGGATAATGGTCGAAAAAAAGGGCAAAACATCATCCCAAAAAACAGGCATTGATTTTTATTTGTATACCCTCAGAGGGTTCTCTTTAGGGTCGCAACCTTCTGGTTAGAATTCTTCTTTTGGGCAGCAGAAAGGCCTCACTTGTCCTTTTGATGTTTTGGGTAATCTCTTCTTCTGAAATTTTCAACTTCTTTCCTATCTCAAATATAATTTCTTTCTCTTCTTTCTCCATCCTACCGTCGGAAATAGCAAATTTAATTATCTGCTCAAGCAGCACATATTTCATCCCATCATGGCGGTTAGCAAAAAAATCACAAGCTTTGCTCACTCTCTGCTTCAGCTCCTTTGACGATTTGATTTTGAGGTAATGTTCCGGTTGGCTGGTATACTTACCAAGCAGTTCTGAAATAAGGTAGATCTTATGGTCTGGTACTCCATCCATAGTATAAGACACATAATAACCTGCGACTGCTAAGAACTCCACTATCATCTTGTCCAACTCCTTGCGTGGATGAAGCTCTAAAGTATTCAAGTATTCCTGAACACTTTTTTCCAATTCATTTTTCATCAAGGAGCCGCCGTTTTCAGTTGTATCAGCGAAAAACTCAGATTGATTGAAAAGATAAAGACTCATTATACGTACCAGATTGTTCGGATGAGTAGCAAAAAAATCACCAACTGCCAGTTCTTTTAACTTATCCATCTGCTTTAAATATTCATCGACGTCGAAATTCAGCACTTCCTCAGATAATCCCGCTGCAAACTTGAAGAATAGTTTTCCAATTATTTTGGGATCGGGACAGACTAAGTAGCCAATCCGATCAGAGCTGATTTCGGCATACTTGCGCCAACGTGTAAAGTTGTAGTATAGTAGCAGGTTAGTATCATCTTGATCACGATTAGACATAATACGATAAACAATATCAAGTTTACTATGTTCCAGTATCAAATGTCCAATCTCATGGCCGATAACAAATCTTAGCTCATCATCTGAAACCATATTAACTAGTGATGAAGTCAAACATATAATATGCGGTTCAAACCCGAAACCGCTTACCGAGAAAGCATTAACTTCCGGTGAAGAGGCTAAGAAAAAGCTTATAGGTTCATCGAATTTCAGATAATCACTGATTTCTCTGCAGATATTATATAAACGAGGGGCAAGTACTTCATTGAGCTGGACGGTATTAGCTATCATCGTATTTGTAGTTTCCGTGACATCATCTTCGTTATCAAATATATCGTAGTAATTACTAAGGGCGTATCCTTGTTCCAGTACTTTGACCATCTCAACTTCACCGCTGAAACGCAAAGCTTCGTAGTTTAGCTTGCCCTGATCAAACAGCTTACTTGTTTTCTTTACATAGTCCATGAATAAATCTCCCGGTGGTTTTGGATCATACTGGTTAATTCGTTTTACTGAACAGGATCAGCTTGCTCGCTGATTCCATAAGGCTCGACATGAACTGATATAACATTGTCATGGCCGAACTTACGTTTTAATTCTTTTTCTACATCGGTAGCTATATCATGTGCTTGGATAACGTTAAGATATCGGTTAACCTCTATATGGACATCCAATGCAAAATAGTTCCCTATCTTTCTAGTTCTAAGTTTATGAAAGCCAATTACACCTTGAACTGAGTCAATTGTTTTTATTAGTTCTTCTTTTTTCTCTTCACCTATTGAAGTTTCTAACATTTCTTTTATAGTTTTAACAAGCAGCTTGGACCCGATCGTAATGATAAATATTGCTACCAGTATAGCAGCTAAAGGGTCTAAGATGACCCAATCGTCTCCTAAAAATACGGCTCCTCCGATCCCGAAAAGGGTTGCTACCGATGATAAGGAGTCGGTTCTATGATGCCAAGCGTTGGCAATCAAAGCATCATTGTTAGTTTTTTCTCCAGCTTTTTTAGTAATAACATACAGTATCTCTTTAGCGATGATTGATATCAAGGCTGCAATAAGAGCTATCCAGTTAGGCCTGGACAGGCGTTCACCACCAAAAATATGATCAAAAATCAGAGCACTACCATTAGCCAAGATTAACAAGCCGGCGCCCATAATAATGATGCTAATCAAAGCTGTCAGCAAAGTTTCAACTTTACCGTGCCCATAGTTATGTGAATCATCGGGGGGTTTATCCGCTATTCTAAAACCAAAAAGAAGAAACACATCAGAAACCGAGTCGGACAGCGAATGTAATCCGTCAGCAATCATGGCGGCGCTAAGACCAAATATTCCAGCTAAGATTTTTGTTACGACCAACATAAAGTTAGCTATTAAGCCCAGAATAGTGACTTTAACAGCCTGCTGTGTTCTCAATGATAATTCTTTCTTCATTAATAAGTCCGATTAATCCTATTTATCACCTAAGAATAACCACTTGTCCAATTTTTTCCGTCACATCACCGGTTTCATTCTGTCTAGCTCTGATTTTATAGAGATATGTATTGTTAGCTAATCTGTCTCCGTCGTTATCTCTCACATCCCATATTTTTTTGTTAAATCCTGCTTCACCGGCCAGTTTCAAAGTCCTAATCCGTCTTCCCCTGATAGTGTATATGCTTATAGAGATATCGGCATCTGAATTTAAGATAAAGGTAAAATAACCTGAATCATCCATAGGGTTAGGGTAAGGCAACATATCGGATATAACGATAGCATCCCTGCTTTTAATAGTGAAATTTATATTGGCAACAGAGGGATTATTATGATTATCAAAAACAATAAGTTGCAAACGATGATCACCATCTTTGAGTCCACTTAGCTGCCATTCCAATTTACCTATGGTAAAGGAGTTTGTGTCATAAGAAAATCCTTCGGTAACATCTACCGGAGATGAATCTTCGTCAATCATCAGCAGTATTTTATGCCCTAATTCACCCAATATGTTGATTCCGCTTTGATCTTCTATAATTGCATGCAGTACCGGATTTGGCGGCACTACATCACCATCGTGAAACTCTTTAGTATTGAGCCACATATTGATAGCAGGCGGTATAGAATCGGCAACTGCATTTTCATAGATGGCATTTGTAAAACGTTTTGGGTAATAATAGCTAACATAATCCTGATTACTTTCTTCATCGAAGTAATATGATATTATTCGGCCCTGATTTCCTGCCCGTATATCGTTAGGCACGATAAAAGAAGCGGTAAACTCGCCGTTCTCAACGCTACTCGAACCTCTGAAATAGGCATTTCCCCACTTTGAGTAATTTAGCTCAAAAACACTTTCAAGTGTTTGAACATCATAGCGAAAGTATCTTTCTGAGCTAAAAGCTACTACCTCTGCTGTGTCATAGCTACCAATCCTTGAATAGTTGCTTACATCTGATGATCTACCTAAATATGATTCTCTATGTGCAGGTCTGACAATCGCATTTTGTTTTGACCGATCAGCTTCCTCAATATCCTCATAAAGCGAACCGACGATATTGACCGGTTGCAACGCATAAAGGCTGTCCGGCTCACCTTCTATTTCGATACCGGCAACCCTTTGCGGAGGTACAATTTTCATTACCGGATCGCCTAAATAGGCATATCTTCTATTCTGGGTGTCGGTGTGTCTTTGTTTAACCAACAGTAAAGATAGACCCGGAGCAGTATATTGATTTACCACCAAATCCAAAAAACCCGATACTAGACGATGGTTTGCATTAGGCGAAGAAAGTCCGGTAGCAGCCAAAGATGCAATAGAACCGCCATCTGGGTAAACCAAAAACCTTTCACTGAGACTACTGTATGAATAATAGTCAAACTTGCCAACATCACAAGAAGCGGCAATAAACATAGGCAGCATTTCCCTATTGTTTAGCGACTCAATATCAACAGCTCTAAAATAGTTTTCGTGCCCCATCAAGTCATAGTTGCCATGACCGATATAATACCATATAAGTTTTCCTTCATTTACTTTTTCAACGATATCATCCCGAGCAGTAGGCTTATTCCCAAAAGAATCAAAAGAATGCTCTATCGCGAAGACTTTATCCGTAATAATTGCTTCCGACATCGTATTTGATATTTGCTGAGCTTGATGAGAGTGAATCCATTCAGAGAAAGATGTCGAAGTATATTCATCATCAGCAATAATCAACATCGTATTTCTCCATAAACCAGGTTTTAAATTATTCCGGTACTCATCTAGCTTATTAAATATTATCCTCATCTGATCGTTATTCTGAGCAGTTAATCGGCCGATTGATATATCAGGCAGAAAATCGCCGGTCATATCAACAAAGAAGTCATCACTCGTGTCAGTGCCTCTATGATAAAGAATTAAGCGATTCTTCACATCCGCCTGACCGGAAAAGTTTCGCCAATCTATCGAACCCGACCCTAATAAAACAACATTTTTCAGACTCACACCCTCATAATCGGGATAGTTATGGAAAGCATGTAGTAGGAAACGACGGATAGCTTCCGGATCGGGCATACCACTGTTAAACTGATCAAATATTGCCTGCTGCGTAACTACCATAGAAGGCATATCCTCATGCAATTCATAGGTCTCAGCAAGCTGTTCCGCATAATCCAAAAACATGTCTGCCGTGATAATGATATTATTCACAGGACGCATGATATTAGCCAGATCTGTAGGTACAACTTCATTGAAATTAGTCACACTATAAAAATCATCTAGCCTCCCTACAACATACTTCCGCTCTCCCCTTCCCGTAATATACATTGTATCTTCATCCTGATCATGAGATAAATCCAACAAGTTAGCTTCAGCAAAACCATTGATTTCAAAAGCCAATGCGTCATCAAGGCTGCCTGAAAGGTTGTACTTGACTGTTCTGCCGGTATCAATTGCATGGGCGTGAAATTTGAGCTGTTCATTTCTTTTAATCAGCAGTTTATCGTACTCGACTCTAAAATAGTCGAAATATAATGTCATAGGGGATGTTCGATGAACTGTCAAGGTCACTTCATTATCTCCGTTTTGCAGGAAATTCCCTCTGTCTGAGAACTCATTATGGTCTCTGACTGTCCAGCTTAGGCGGTTAATAACAGTTTGATCATTGACCCTCAAGGAAATAGATTTCATGCCTACCATCTCAGATAAGACACCGATTTTCAACTGTTGATCCGTCGACAAGTCCGGGTCGGTTATATTTATCCGGTAATTATGGTTAGTATCGCTAGTGCCGCTTAAGGCTGAGTGAAACCAACCAAACCCATTATGCTCACGCTTTAAGTTTTCACTTTCAAAGTGGTAATAGGCTGGACTGTTACCTCTTGTGACTTGATAACTATCATAACCTTGGTTCTCCATTCTGAGTGGAGATGTGGTGAAATCACCGCCGTAGGTCAACCAATAAACTCCATTCTGTGAAAAAGGATTAAAGTAAATGTCAGGACAACGAGTGGATATCGGCAGAGCTTCAGTTTTCTCATATCCATCACGATTCTGACCGTAAAACAGGATAAAATCATCTTCATCAAAACTGCCGGTCTCTTCGCCGCTAATGTGAACCGGTATCTCGAGAAAGGGATTACTTGATAATCGACCCGCTTCCAGCACATGCCCTCCGGTCGAGAAGATCCTAATATTACGGGGATCGATATCCTCCAACGGCAATTGAGTCAGATCATCACTGCTCAGTTTATACATGCCATCTTGAGGAACTTCGAAGCGATACCAAAACTGTGAACGATGAAAAGGAGCATAATCCACATTTACGGTAGGGCGATATGTCCATCTGCCCGCATCATCAGGGTTGAGGACAAGTGAAGAGATATCAAGATTGTCAATCTCATCAGCTTGTTGTTCGATATCTCCCCTTATTGAAACGGAAAAAGTCAATTCTTCAGTCATTTCTAATCGTGAACCGTTATAGTCATAATCTGCGGGTGAAATCGTAATTGGCACAATGTAATTATACCTAAACCTTCGTTTTTCTCCAATAGTGATCAAAGATTCATTTCTGGTTTGATATAAATTATTGTTAATTTCCCAAATATATTCGCTTACTTTATCGCCTCTCTCAACGACCGGAACCGGCATAACGGGTGATGAAATGGAATGGCTATAGCTACTGCTGTTAATCAAATTGACACTAATACTTCCATTTTGAGGAACAGCAACATAATAGACAGTTTCAGGAAGCATAGGCGCTCCTTCAAATGTGGTGTGACCTGTCCCTGCTGTTTTGATAAAGGAGTATTCTCCGTCATCAATTATCTCATATTCGCCTAATCTATACTTTACTACTAGCTGTCCCGAAGACTCACTCAATATATCAAAGGTGGCTGCACCCAAGGGAATTGCAATCGCAACTACGACTATGATAGTCAATAATTCTTTCATCCTAAGCTCCTTAATGAATTTTCTCACTAGACCAATCCTACGTAGATAGATTAACATAGATATTGTCAACAGAAAAGTAAAATCATTATAGCCTCGCATGTAACTGATATAATTATCCCTAGCGTCCCTGTTCACCTGATCTCCAATAAGCTCCATGCCGGTGAGCATTTCCATTCTTATAGCTACTACCGGTAAAACCAAGATATTACTGGACAAACCAATATCTTTTTCGGGCTTTATGTGATTAAATATATTAACAGCCGTAGATATTTGCTAGGGTTATCGGAGTAGGTAGCGGCATAGCTGCTCTGATAAATTGCAGACACCCATCAAAAATCAAACACCGATCGTCATTGTTATTACTGTTTAGGACTGATGATCAACTATAAAGTACTAAAGGCCACTTTGACAGCATATTATAAACTCTAAGATTTTGCCATTGACAATTGTCTGACCAAGAAATAACTTGACAAAAGATTACCTCACTTTTAACTTGTTCTTGATGGAGTCTATGGAATATGACTTGCTTGATTACACAAGTAAGTTGAACTATAAATAAGGTGATAAGCTGAAGAGCTTATTCCAACCAATAAAATTCGGAGGTAGAGTTTGGAGAGCAAGATGAGAAGAAGCAATATAAACTTAGCAGTGGTAATAGTGACATCGTTAATCCTGTTAACGGTTAGTCAGGTTTCAGCGGATGATTGGCTGAATGAAAGGCATACTACAATCAATCAATATCAACATATCTTAGATAAATATCCACCTGTTGACCTAGATAATATACCAGACAACTCCTACTACAAGGGTCGTTTACAAATAACTATTACTCGAGAAGCAAGCAAAGTCTTGAGAGATGAGTTACTATATTCGCAAGTAGGATTTGTTGAAACCGGACTGCCGGCATTAGACAAACTCAACGAGAAGTATTCAGTCTTAGAATATAGACCGTCTCTTTACGGCCTGTATGAAGTATCACCTAACTCAGTAATGAGAAGGGATTTACATAAAAACTGGGGGTTTCATCTAATTTTTAATGTCAGTTTCCGAGAAGATGCAGATGTAATTGCTGTTGCCAGACATTTCATGGAAGCTGATGAAATAGATTTGGCCGAGCCGCTATTCATTAAAGAAGTTTTTGAACCGATTGACGTTGAGGAAGTTAACTTAGACGACAATCCACCTACGAGGTTTTCACCAAATGATCCTCACTATCAACAGCACCAATGGGCTCTTAACAATACCGGTCAAAGAATACAAGACCGAACCGGTCTGGCAGAATCAGACATTAGAGCTGAAGAAGCATGGGAAATAGAAAAAGGACATGAAGATATAGTTGTCGCAATTTTTGACAATGGAATGAACTATCGTCACTCTGACCTGCGCACCCATGTGTGGGAAGGGATTGGACCCGACGGTGAAGATATTGCCAGAGAAGCACATGGTACACATGTGGCCGGAACAATAGCTGCGATCACAAATAATGGAATAGGTGTTGCAGGTGTTGCAGGCGGTTCCGGAGACTCTGATGGTGTCAGAGTTATGGGTTGTAATATATTTGAAACAAATCGCACTTACGAATCACAAAAAATATTTGCTGCAGATAACGGAGCAGCTATTTCCCAGAATAGCTGGGGATATAGAACTTCCGGAACATATAATCAGGGTGACCTGCGAGGGATAACTTATTTTAACGGTAATGCCGGCGGTGAGATATTGGAAGGTGGAGTTACTATTTTTGCGGCAGGTAATGACGGTCAAAACACTGACAGATACCCTGCATATTTTGATAATACTTTTGCCGTAGCATCAACTACAAACCGTGATCAAAAGTCAGGCTTCTCTAATTATGGTGATTGGATTCACATATCAGCACCGGGGACATCAATCTTGAATTTGGCAGGCAACTCTTATTACTATATGAGCGGAACCTCCATGGCTTGTCCTCACGCCTCTGGTGTAGCTGCGTTAGTTTTATCTCATGCTAACCGTGGCAGAGTAGAATTAACTAATGATCAGCTATTAGACATTTTAATGGATTCAGCAGATGATATAGATGCTAGAAATGCTAACTATATCGGGATGCTGGGTGCTGGTCGTGTCAATGCCCAAGCCGCATTGATGCAGCTTATTGAAGAATACATGGGCATACGTAACCCTGAATGGTTTCAAGCTGAAGCAATTAGTGGTGACACTGTTAACCTAAGTTGGGAGCCTAACGAAGATGGTAATGAGACAATAATAATCTGGTCTAGAAATGCCAACTTAGGACGGCCAAACGACGGCACCTTTTACGACATTGGACATAATGTAGAAGGCGGCGGAAATGTTCTTTATAAGGGAGCAGATACGACCTTTGCCCATACAGAGTTAGACGCCGGAAGAACTTACTACTATTCTGTGTTCTCATACAACGAATTATTTGAATACTCGATGGGGATATCTGTTGATGAAACTACCGTACCACCAACATTTGAGCTTCCATTCACCGAAGACTTTGATTATGAACAGGAAATACCGGCAATGTGGAATGTGGTTGATCACTTCTATAGTGGACAAAAATGGCAGGTGGGTAGATTCGATGAAGGGGTTCAGGGAACTACCGGATATTACGCTTATATCAACAGTAGTGAATACGGAGAAGAAGATACCCAAAACACGCAATTAATCACCCCTTCTATTGACATGTCGGAGGCTGAACATGCTGTTACACTTCAGTTTACTCATTATTTTGCTGAAGCACCAAACTCTACAGGAACACTTTTCTATAGTGTCAGTGGCGGCACAAACTGGCAATTTCTAAAGATGTGGAATAGCTCAACAGAAAATGCGGAAGACTTTGCAATAGTTATACCTGAGCTTGCCGGACAATCTGAGGTCAAGCTTCGGTTGGGTTTCTTCGGACGAGGAGCACAGCATTGGTCGATAGACGACATAAAAATATTCGAAACAATATATTTGCCTCCGATAAGTTTAAGAGGAGTCGCCGAAGAAAATGAAATTATGTTAGCCTGGAATCATATCTTAGAAGACGAAGAAGAACTATTATTCAACGTTTATAGAGACGGTGAACTTATAAATACAGATCCTGTTGATGACACTACTTACATAGACACACAAATCAGCGAAAGTGGTAGATATGAATATCATGTGACAACGCTTTTTGACGAAGAAGAATCTTTGCCGTCAAAACCGATACTAGTTGATATCGAATCAGATGACTTTGAACCGCAAGAATTACATCCACCTCGCAATTTAACCTATGATACGGATAATTACGATATCATCTTATCGTGGGAAATACCAAAGGAATTCGATGCAGATTCTCTGCTGACTTACCGTGTTTATCGTAATAAAGAGTTGATCACAACTAAGGATATTAGTCAGACTAATTATATAGACAAAGACCTGGAACCGGAAAACGAGTATGAGTACTACATAACTGCACTTTTTGAAGATCAAGAATCAGATCCTTCAAATTCAGTTAAGATAATTCTTGTCTCTGTCTCAGATTATCAAAACAGACCACTAGTTACTTCACTCGAGGCTAATTATCCCAATCCTTTCAACCCTGAAACAACTATCAGATTCACTCTCGGGGAAAGCGAAGTCGCATCGTTAGATGTGTTTAATATAAGAGGCAACAGAATTAGGACACTTATTAACGATGAATTACCCGGTGGACATCATCAGATTATTTGGGATGGAAAAGATAATAACGGATCCTATGTCGGTAGTGGAGTTTACTTGTATCGTCTTAGTACAGACAGCTTTGAAGAAACCAAGAAAATGATCATGATGAAATAGATTATCATATGTGGAAAGAAAGACCGGGACTCGTTCCGGTCTTTCTTTTTGTGAGCTATAGTATAGGTTTAGGATAGAAAATAATAGTTTTCCCGCGCAATAAATTAGGATACTTGATTTACTGGCTACCGTTACACTGTAAAGGAGGTAGAAATTGCTATCGTTAAGTAAAGTTGAGTTAGCTTTAGCGCTAGCTTTAGCGAGTATCTTGTTGGTAAGCTGCTCCATAATAATACCAGGCAAAGAAAATGACCAAAAAGAACAGCTTATGCAGCAATATCTTGACCAAGCAGAATCTCATCGAGCAGAGTTTAACTATGACGAGTCCTTGATATACTTAAAAAAAGCTCTGCAAATCAAACCTAATAACTCTGAAATTATTTATAAAATTGGTTTGGTTTATGGAATAAAACACGGACAAGAAGGGAACAGTACTATCATAGGAGGAAGGAGAAACCAGCAAGGACGGATTAAAAGACATCCTGAAAGCAGTTATATTAAATCGGTGAGATACCTAAAAAAAGCTGCTGACATGGGACATGTCCAAGCACGGCAGCTTCTCAGAGCATTGCATAATAACATCCAGCACTTAGACGTCAAATATTGATAGTAACAAAACAATGATGTTCCACAGCGAAGATTTATACTTCCGCTCGCTCTGGAACATCATTAATACTATCCGGTTTTTAAATAAAAAAAGCCTCCCACATGGAGGCCTTAGTAATATTGTTTTATATGTTAGTAATCTTTGATAGTATTAATCCTAGCCAATGCGCGGGATAGGGCAGTTTCGGCTCTCCTGTAATCAATATCTTCACTTTGAACATTCAGCCTTTCCCTGGCTCTTTTTTGAGCTTTTTCCGCCCTATTGATGTCTATTTCATCTTTAGTCTCTATTACTTCGCAAACTATACGTACTACATCATCTTCAACGGTCACAAAACCGTCATGAATAGCATAGGATTCTGCTTTATTACCATTATATATCAACAGAATTCCGGCCCTGATTGTTGTTATTATGGGTGTATGACCTGTGTATACACCGAAATCTCCGGCAGAACCGGGTACTATCACATGGTCACATTCTTCATTCATAACAACTCTGGTGGGTTGAATTATCTTAACCCTTACTTTGCTCATAAGAACCTCAATTTATCCTAATTAATAGCTGAACTAACAATCTATATTCATCTTCGACGAGATTTCTATTTCTTCAGTTTGTTTGCTTTCTCTTCTGCTTGTTCAATCGTACCGACAAAGAAGAATGCTTGTTCCGGCCAATTATCGCATTCTCCGTCTAGGATAGCCTTAAAACCGGTAATAGTATCTTTTAAGGAAACATATTGTCCGGGAACATTGGTGAACTCTTCAGCTACAAAGAATGGTTGCGAGAAGAATCTTTCCAGTTTTCTTGCTCTGCTCACTATCAGCTTATCCTCATCCGATAATTCGTCCATACCCAAGATTGATATAATATCCTGTAAATCCTTATACTTTTGAATAACTCTTTGGGTCTCACGGGCAGTGTTGTAATGTTCTTCACCCACTATCTTGGGATCAAGAATCCTGCTCGTCGATTGTAAAGGATCAACTGCCGGATAGATCCCAAGCTCAACTATCCTTCTCGACAAGAAAGTAGAAGCATCTAAGTGACTGAACGTGGTAGCGGGTGCTGGATCTGTAAAGTCGTCCGCAGGAACATAAATGGCTTGAACCGACGTAATCGAACCGTTCTTAGTCGAGGTGATCCTTTCCTGCAAGTCACCCATCTCGGTAGCTAATGTCGGCTGATAACCAACTGCTGAGGGCATCCTGCCTAACAGAGCGGAAACTTCGGAACCCGCTTGAGTAAAACGAAAAATATTGTCGATAAACAATAAGACGTCTTTCTTAGAAACATCTCTAAAATATTCGGCAATGGAAAGGCCGACCAGACCTACTCTGAGCCTTGCTCCCGGAGGTTCATTCATTTGTCCGAAAACCAAAGCGGTATTGTTGATAACGCCTGATTCTTTCATTTCCAGCCATAAGTCATTTCCTTCCCTCGTTCTTTCACCAACTCCGGAAAAAACTGAGAATCCTCCGTGCTCGGTAGAGACGTTGCGGATAAGCTCCTGTATGAGAACGGTTTTACCGACACCTGCTCCGCCAAAAAGCCCAGTTTTGCCACCTTTAAGATAAGGCTCGATCAGATCAATAACTTTAATACCTGTCTCAAGTATCTCTTCTTCGGTAGTAAGATCATAAAAAGCGGGCGCCCGACGATGAATAGGATAATGTTCTTTACTGTCAACTTCACCTTGACCATCTATCGGCTGCCCTGTAACATTGATCATACGACCGAGGACCTCTTCTCCCACCGGTACAGTTATTGGTTCCCCTGTTGCTTTCACCGGCATACCTCTGACCAAACCGTCTGTTGAGTCCATAGCTATCGCTCTAACCTTTGACTCACCCAAGTGAAGCTGAACCTCTAAAACCAAATCCTGCTCATCTTCTCTTTCTATAATAAGCGCATCATATATAGCCGGCAACTTGTCCTGAGGAAAACCGACATCGACCACCGGTCCAATTATTTGTATAATACTGCCATCATTCATTTTGTTTCCTCTCGTGTTTGTTTTTTTACTCACTTATCGCTTCTGCACCGGAAGCAATCTCGATAATCTCAGTTGTAATCGCTGATTGTCTCGCCCGGTTATGCATCAAAGTTAATTCATTTATCAGTTCAAGCGCATTCTCAGTAGCATTATCCATAGCTGTCATCCGCGCACCTTGCTCTGCTGCACTCGATTCTAACAACATTCTCCAAATCTCTACATCGACGTACTTCTCACCCAACTCATTAATAATCGTGTCTTCGTCGGGCTCATAGAGATAATCAGTTTGAGACACCACATCTGATTCTAAGGGCACAATGGGAAGAAGCTGTTTCTGGATTATATTTTGCTGTATAGCTGACTTAAACTCATTAAATATCACATCTATCTTAGTATAACCTTTTTGAAGGAATAAATTCAGAACATTGTGGCTGATATCTCTGCATACGGCAAAGTCCATCTCGTTGAAAAAGTCGTTATAGTGCTCAACGATTTTGTCAGTCCTCTTCTTGAGTTGGTCATACCCCTTCTTGCCAATGCATATAACATCAATCTTTTGGTTGTTTTCAATGTATTTTTGTGCAGCTCTAATTATATTACTGTTGAACGAACCGCACAGTCCACGATCAGCAGTGATTACAATGAGAGCTACTTTATCAGCTTTATTCTTATTATTTTCATTCCCGTTGGTATCAGCCAGCAACATATTATCAGTTCCGATATTCTTATACTTAACCGTTCTGATCATCATATCGAGATAATCTGCATAGGGTCGCGCATTGATAATCCTTTCCTGAGCTTTCCTCAGTTTGGAAGCGGCCACCATTTTCATCGCATTTGTTATCTGTTTGGTGTTTTTAACAGAAACTATTCGGTTTTTTATGTCTCTAATGTTTGCCATAAACGTCCTTTACTCTTAGGTTATCAGCGAAAAGATGAAGGATCACAGCTTCCCTTTTACCTTCTTACATATCTCATGCATCTGGTTCTTAATTTCGTCAGTGAGACCTGTATTTGCCATCTTTTTCATTAGGTCTTTATGCTCAGAATCTAAAGTATGATGCAACTCTTTTTCAGCTTCTTTTACTTTGCCAATCGGGATATCATCTAAATAGCCATTGTTGGCCATAAATATAATAAATATCTGTTTGGGCACCGGAAGCGGCGTGTATTGATCTTGCTTTAATATCTCAATAAGCCTTTCACCTCTTTGCAGTTGAGCTTGAGTAGCTTTATCAAGGTCGGAACCGAACTTGGCAAAGGCCTCCAATTCATTATATTGAGCAAGGTCTAATCGTAACTGACCAACGACATTTTTCATAGCCTTAATCTGTGCGCTCCCTCCCACTCTTGACACCGACAATCCGGGATTGATAGCCGGTCGGATTCCCGAGTAAAACAGACGGCTGCTCAAATAAATTTGTCCGTCGGTTATAGAAATAACGTTGGTTGGGATATAAGCTGAAATGTCTTCTGCTTTGGTCTCGATAATAGGCAAAGCTGTTAGAGAGCCCCCACCCAATTCATCACTCAGTTTAGAAGCTCTTTCTAAAAGCCTTGAATGAAGATAAAAAACATCACCGGGATAAGCTTCTCTGCCCGGCGGTCTTCTTAATAGAAGCGAGAGCTCACGATAAGATACGGCATGTTTGGAAAGATCATCATATATCAAAAGTGCATGCTGGCCTTTATCCCGGAAATACTCACCTACAGCGCAACCTGCATAAGGTGCTAAATACTGTAGTGCAGGTGACTCAGAGGCAGTAGCAGAAACGATCACGGTATAGTCCATAGCGCCGTTGTTTTGCAAAGTTTTTACTAAACTGGCAACTGAGGACTTCTTCTGGCCAATAGCCACATAGACACAGATAACATCTGTATCTTTCTGGTTAATTATGGTGTCAATAGCTATAGCAGTTTTACCTGTCTGCCGGTCACCAATAATCAACTCTCTTTGCCCTCTCCCTATCGGTATCATAGAGTCGATAGCTTTAAGGCCGGTCTGGAGAGGTTCTTTAACCGGTTGGCGAGCGATGACTCCTAAAGCTTTCCGCTCGATATCAGAATGTTGATCGGTTTTTATTTCCCCTTTCCCGTCTAACTGCTGTCCTAAAGGATCAACAACTCTGCCTAAGAGCTCTTCACCTACAGGAATACTTAGAATTGACTTGGTTCGTTTAACGATGTCGCCCTCTTTAATATATCTCGACTCACCAAACAGAATACAGCCCACATACTCTTCTTCTAAGTTCAAGGCCATACCGTAATCACCATTGGGAAACGATAGCATTTCTCCTGCCATTACCTTGTCCAATCCGTAGATAAGAGCGATCCCGTCACCTACTTCGATGACTTGTCCGGTCTCATCAATGTCGATATCGAATTTAAAGTTGTCTATTTTTTGTTTTAGTATAGAACTAATTTCATCAGGTTGTATCTTCATAAAGACCTCTATATGTTATCTTCTTTTTTTCTTTTTTCTACTCGGGGGCTTTTTTTCTCAGCAGTAAGTCATACTACCTGCGATTTTTTAAAGATATCGAGGTTATGTTTAACCGATCCATCAATGTGAGTGTTACCAACTATTGCCACAAAACCACCGATTATCGACTCATCATAACTTGACTCAATAATTATCTTCTTGCCCAACTCTTGTTCATAATGCTTTTTAATCATTTCAACAGTTTCCGATTTTTGCTCTCTGGCAAAGAAAAGACGCATCTTAACCGTGTTGAGGCTATTGTACAACATTTGCTCAACTTCATCCAAAATAGGCACAATTAACACCTCTCTTTTCTTCTGAAGAATAGTGCTAAAAAAACCGTTCCACATACTTCCGGACTCTGTCTGTTCGACAATCAGATCAAGTATTTCCTTTTTTTTTCGTTGTTTAACGAACTTAGATCTCAGCTTTTGAATCAGAGCTTCATTACTTAGGAAAATATACCGTAACTCTTTACATTCTTGAAGCAGGTTCTGATAATTATCTTTTTTTGTATTTCCGATAACTGCTTTTGCGTATCTACGTGCCAATAATCTAGTTTTCATCGGTTTATGCCCCTTGTTCTATTCCTTTAGAAGCTTGCTAATCAATTCGGCGTCGATCTCTTGATCGATGTTCCGCCCGATGATCTTTGCTGTTAGCAGGGAAACTTTATCTCCGAGCTTTAACTCAAGTTCCTTAATTGCTTTCATCTTTTCTTGGCTGAGTTGCTTTTCGGTGTCTAATAGGAGGTCTTTTTCCCTTTCTCTTGCATCTTTAATGATATCATTGCTAAGGGACTCGGCCTCTTTCTTAGCCTTTTCTTTCATTTTCCTAATTTCTTGTGAAGTTTTTCGGTACTCTTGATTCTGCTTTTCTATTAAACTCTCGGCTTCTTTTTGGAGGTTATCGGCTTGCTCTAAGTCTGTTGAAATAGTCTTTTGCCTTTCGGTTAAAAACTTCTTCAACGGTTTATAGAGCAAATGGTTCAAGATAATCAGCAAAAATACGAAGTTCAATATGACGATGATTAAGGTATAATCAAGACTAATCATTATTTATCTCCATTTTATCAATCATATTACCATCAAAACCAATTGCAGCTAACAATTATCTGCAAGGTAACTAGTTTCATTTCTACTGGTACTTATTCAGTCTTAAAGAACACTTGTCTAACAATTAACACTGTTCTTTATTTACAGGTACCTAAGCCACAAAACGACACTATTAAGCAAACTATATCTGGTCCCTGACTGAAATTAACCGGTAGCAAATATCAGCAACAAGGCAATAACTAAAGAATAGATACCGGTTGACTCAGCAACTGCCTGACCTAATAGCATGGTTCTGGTTAATAAAGCTGAGTTTTCTGAAGATCGAGCTATACCTTCACATGCCTTACCTGCGACGTATCCTTGGCCAATTCCCGGCCCTAAAGCTCCTATTCCCATACAAACACCTGCTCCTAACAGGGCTGCTGCTCTTACTATAACTTCCATTTTATTCCTCCGATTTGACTTTTAATTATTTATCTTTAGTCTAATAACCGCATGGTTATTTAGTTTTTTAAACGTATTACATAGCATACATTAGCAAGAAAGATATAACTAATGAGTAGATCGCTGTAGATTCCGTGACAGCGGCACCGACAAACATTGTCCTCATGATATTTGCTCGCTCTCGGGGATAGCGTCCCATCATATCACTTGCTTTACCTGCTACAAACCCGATAGCAGTGCCCGGTCCAAATGTCCCAAAGCCTATACATAAACCTGCGCCGATAAAGGAAAATGCTCTCAAAAGTTGTTCGTTAATTTCTAAATGAGCAGTTTGCGGGATAGCGTAAAGTAGCAATAAAGAGACGACCAAAGCGAAGATAGTACTGGCTTGAGCCAAAGCTTGACCGATTAGCATATTACCAATAATCTCGTTATTCTTCTTTGGCATCCTCGATAAGGCCATGCAAGCATAACCGCCGGCATATCCGGATCCGAAACCGGGTCCGACACTGCCTAAACCCATGGCAACACCACCGGCAAAAAGAGCTGCAGCTTTACCTATTCCGGCATCAGCTCCATCCAAACCACCGAAGATCAATAGCAACGCTACAACTAACGAGAAAATAGCTCCGGTTTCAGTAACTGCCTGGCTGACCAACATACCGCGCGTTAAATGATCCGAAGCCTTAGGCTGTTTCATTAAGGCGAAATTAGCTAATCCGGCGGTATAACCTTCTCCAAATCCGGCACTTAGTGATGCAAATGAGACACTAACTGCTGCTCCCAAATATGCTGCGATATGAACTAAACCTATCTCAAATGACATACCTACTCTCTTAATCGAATATTTCTACGGCAATGTAGCTCATTGCCAGCATGGTGAACACAAAAGCCTGTAGTGTACCGATGAACAAACCGAAAAACATATTAAGTCCTACAGGTAAAATTATGAACCTCACTAATGAGGAAATAACTAATAGAATAATAGCTCCGCCTAAAACATTCCCGAACAAACGAAAGGATATCGAAATACCTTTAGAAAACTCACCGACGAAATTAATCGGTGCTAAGGGGAAAAACGGTTCGGTATAACCTTTAAGGTACTTGAAGAAACCTTTATGCTTGATAGACATATAATGAACAACTAAAACCGCCATTATACCCATTCCGAAAGGTGCGTTGATATTACTATTCGCTTCCACAAAACCGGGGAATGGGACTATCCCTATAATGTTACATGTCCAAATGAAAAGAAAAATCGTCAACACATAACTGGTAAAATGAAGCTTATCCTTTCCCAGTGTTTCTCGGGTAAGATCTTCGAAAAATGTGTACATCATCTCGAACACAAGTTGTAGTTTTGTGGGGATCATCGACATCTTTTTTCTGGTCAGATATGCGATAACCAACAGTAAGATATCGACTATTATGATCATCCTGATCAACTGGAATGCATAGATAGCCTTGTTCGGGTTTCGGGAAAAAAAACCAAAAAACCTATATAGCCTCTCACTACCGTAAATAGTTAAGGGCTTACCTTTTTCTATGCGATATTCATCGGGTTGGAACTCTTCGGTGATTCGCTCCTGAATTGTCATGGGATTCTCAACGTTCCGAATGACGAATCTTCCTTGTTCCTCTTCAACACCGACTTCCAAGGTATAATCAATCCAGATTGAAAGAATAGCTTGAACGATGATAAAGCCTACTAACATCCTCAGAAATGTTTTCTTGTTCATCTTTAACTATAATCCTTTCGAGTTATTATTTTAACTATCACTTATCCCTGATAGCGACTATCTTTAATCCATTGGTAAAGGTGATAACCGAAAATACATAACTGGACACTTATTAGGCCCAAACCAAACACAATGATGTCGGGTTTTAAGACCAGTACGCCTATCACCGAATAAACAGCCAGAAAAAGGAATCTTAAATAAAACAGCTTATAGCTGGCTAACTTGGAGCTACTCGGATCTACTCCGATATTGCTATCAACTTGCCGCGACAGCCAATAAAAATTACCGCAGCTGGCAATGGTTCCCGCTATCCATCCTATAGCCTGACCGTATAACGAGGGCAAAAACAATATGACAGGTATATTTGTCAAGCAAACTATTGAGATAATCCTGTTTCTATAGAGTTGGAGGTTGGTTCTGGTCTCGTTCATAATACTTTTTCAGGTGCCGATAATTGATATAAATTCCGCTGGTTATTCCGGCTATGATTCCTAGGATAAGGATTAAATTACCGGCCGAAAGTATGCTTTCGAGATAAAGAGCAGGAAAGAAAAAAAGTAAAAGAGATATGACTATATTCAACCCTAAACGACCTAATAGACCGATTGTAGTCATAATCTCTTTATTATGTAAGATTTCCTTAATCAACTCTACCTCGAGAAAAATTATTTATAAGCAAGGCTGAATAACACTAGTCATAAGCTGTTACTGGTCATTCCACCAGAACATTAATCCAAACCGTAATGAACCACCACTGTATAACCGAATATGTGGTACATACACCTGAGGTTCATTAATTACCATTTAACCTCAGCTACTTTCGGTTTATCCGAATCTTGTGTTCCTGATTTACCCGAAAGAACCGGTCTTTTGTCACCTGTATGACAGTGACCGGAAATGATAGCCCCTGAATATACTGTCAAAGATTTAGCTACAATATTTCCCGTAACTTTAGCACTCTTGTCCAGCTCTAATTCCTCGGATACTGTAATATCACCTTCTAACTCACCCGATATCAGGCATTCTTTGGCTTTAAGTGTAGCTTTTGCTTTACCTGAAGTACCGATAACAATAAACCCGTTAGTTGTCAAGGTACCGTCAATAGTACCATCAACCTTTATCCCTCCGCTGATATTAAGGTCACCTTTAATAGTACTGTTCTTTCCTATAATAGTAGAAAGTTCTACTTTCTTATTCTTTAGCATTTATAATCTCCTTGATTAATATTTGATATCACCTGTTAGTTTTAATAAGAGGTTGCTGTTTCAGGGTCAATATTCTCGCCCCTGTGGATTATCTCATAGTGAAGATGAGGTGACTGGCTAAACCCTGAACTACCTACGAGACCAATAGTTTGCCCTTTTTCTACAAAAAAGCCTTCCTGATGGAAGAACTTTGCCAAATGGGCATAAAACGTCATATAGTGATTGAGATGATCAATTATTATCACGTTACCAAAGTATCTATCTTCGTATGCAGATTTAACTACCCCTGCCGCTGTTGCAACAACCTCAGTGCCTAATGGTGAGGCTAAATCAACACCCTTATGTCTCTCAGAAAATTTTTGGCTGACAGCGAATTCACCCACAATCGGGCGAATATCGGGTATGAACCTTTGCTGTTGCTGATAATCTTCCAAATCGACCCTCAACTCTTCTGTTGTGATAGATGCTTCCAGTCCAACTTGATGCTGACTCCGGTTCTGCAGATAACTGTCCAGCAGATCCCTAATTTTTTGATCTTTGGATATATCAATACTGCTTTCACCACTCACTTCCAGTTGCTGGATCTTATCTTGTAAAGATTCTATGTAAACTGTCAGAGCTTGATTTTCTTGTTCTAAGGCAACAGAGCGCGACCTTTGGGCACTATTATCGAATATCAGATAAATATTGGCCGATACTAAGATAATACAGATAATTAGCAGTATCTTCAAATTGCCTCACACCATTACTTACTAAGCATTCTCCGTGATTTCTTCTTCACGATTATTCTTGTAATAATTCATTAAGCAGGCTTTTCAGTTCTTCATCATTTTTATAACGAATAGAAACTGTTCCACCTTTTTTTGATTCTTCTACCTTAACCGGTAAAGCGAGTTTTTTATTTAGCTTTTCTTGCAACATCTTCAGGTAATCAATCCTCTCTTGATTCTGTTGCTGCTGGGTAGGCTTAGTATCATCTTTTAGCAACATTTTTTTTATCTTTTTTTCAGCTTCTCTGACCGAGACGTTCTTCTTAATTATCAATTCGGCATAATCGATCTGGTTTTCGTCACTAAGCTGCAGTAAAGCCCTGCCGTGTCCGGAGCTTATCTTACCGGTTTCTATATACCCTTGCACCTTTTGATTGAGCTTGAGCAACCTGACGGTGTTGGTAACGGTCACTCTATCTTTACCCATGAATTTTGCTATATCTTGATGGGTAAGATCAAATTGTTCTTGCAGTTGCAGGTACGCTTTAGCTTCTTCTATCGGGTTGAGATTTTCTCTTTGAATGTTCTCTATCAGAGCAAATTGAAGTTGTTCTCGTGGGGATACACAGCGCACAATAACTGGGACTTCGTTAAATCCTGCTATTTTTGCGGCTTCCAGTCTTCGTTCTCCAGCTATGAGTTCATATTCTGAATTAGCATTTTTTGTTACTATAATTGGTTGTATCATTCCACTTTCGGCAAGCGAGTCCGCCAGCTCATTCAACTTCTCTTGATCGAAGGTGGTTCTCGGTTGATACGGATTCGGTTTAATAGTTTCAATTTTTACTGTTGCAATGCCTGTGTTTCTATCAGTCGATTCTTTCCCAGTTGAGATAAGAGATTCTAATCCACGTCCTAATCTGGTGCTCATCTTTTTTGCAACTCCTTCGCTAACTGCAGGTAATTTTTTGCTCCGTTAGATGAAATATCGTAATGGAAAATCGGTTTACCAAAACTGGGAGCTTCGCTGAGTTTTACATTCCTATATATTATGGTCGAAAATATTTTTTCCTTGAAATAGCGACGAACTTCCTTTGCTACTTGAAAGGATAGGTTGAGTCTCTTATCGTACATGGTCATGACCACGCCGATGATATTCAGTTCCGGATTAAGATTCCGTTTAATCAACCGTATTGTGTTCAGTAGTTGACTTACTCCTTCCAAAGCATAGTATTCACACTGAATGGGTATCAGCACATCAGTAGCAGCAGTCAAAGCATTAATGGTCAACAATCCCAAAGACGGTGGACAATCTATAAGCAGGTAGTCATAGTCACCCTTAACCTCTTGCAGTGCTTCTCTCAGCTTACTTTCCCGAGAAAACTCTTTTACTAATTCGATTTCGGCACCGGTTAAATCTATATTGCTGGGAATAATAGAAAGCTTCTTTATCTCTGTCTTCCTTGTTGCTTGATGTGCTCGAGAACGGTGAATTAAAACATCATAGATATGATTATCTAGATCTTCTTTACTCAATCCAAAAGCGCTTGTGCTATTCCCTTGCGGGTCAAGATCAACCAACAAAGTCTTATGCTCGTAGATCGCTAAAGCTGAGGCTAAGTTAACGGCGGTTGTGGTTTTACCCACTCCACCTTTCTGGTTTACTATAGCAATAATTCTACTCATTTGGTTATCTCTTTCATTTGCTTCCAAACTGTCTTTTTAATGTATTGTATTCTACCTTAATTAATCGCCTTTCCCGCCAAGATATTTCGACATCATCGTATATGCTGATGTTTAATCTCAGTATTTCATCTTCAATGACCTTAGCCTTATAGAAAAGTAGATAGCCATTAACTTTTAAGAGTTTCATCAATTCTCTGAGCAAAGTTCGGGTCATCTTAACCGACCTGCAAACTATGACGTCATAACTAACAGCTTCCTTGCCGCCAAGCGGATTGTTACGTTCAACTTCTTCTATTCGCTCACACATTGCAGAACAATTATTCAAGTCAAGCTTTTTTATCATTTTCTCAACTTCAAAGATTTTTTTAGCTCGTGAATCAACTAAATCAAAGATGCCTTCTGTATTTACAATTGCTAAAGGAATCCCCGGCAAACCTCCTCCAGTACCAAAATCCATCACTTTAAGACCCTTGAAATCAAACTTGTAGGCCATAGGTAATAAGGAGTCATAAAAATGCTGAAGCCAAATATCCTCGGGGTTAACTTTCCTTGAGATCAAGTTTACCCTGCGGTTGGCCTCTAATAAATAACGGTGATAATCAGTAAACTTGGCCAGCAGAAGATTGAAATCATCCACATAACTTTTCAAGAAGTTTGAAAAAACTTCTCTTTCACTTTTCCCGGTCAAACTGTTCATAGTTAGAATAAAAATACCCTTAAACTATCGGCAAAGACAATAGTCAAATTGCGTTTAATTACGGTCTGATTGATGTACCGGACTTCCCTTCCAGAGCATTCTCAATCTGTTCAACGGAAGTTATGATGACTTCTCGACCCCCATCTTGTAGGAAGCTTATTGCTGCTCTTATCTTCGGTCCCATACTACCCGGAGGGAAGTGACCAGCCTCTAAATATTGCTTAGCTTGATCTATACTTAGTTTGTCAATTTTTTTTTGATCCGGTTGGCCAAAATTAATAGATACTTTGTCAACACCGGTCAGTATCATCAGCAGGTCAGCTTCGATGATCTTAGCAAGCAAAGCTGAAGCGAAATCCTTGTCGATTACTGCATCAGCACCTTGTAAAAGTCCTTTATTATTATAGTAAACCGGGATACCGCCACCACCACAAGCAATAACTAAGGCATCATCTTCTACTAACTCTTTGACGATATGCCCTTGCAGGATATCTGTTGGTAAAGGAGAAGGAACTATCTGGCGATAACCTCTTCCTGAATCTTCAACTATATTCCATCCGTATTTTCCTCTCAAATCATCTGCTTCTTCTTGACTGTAAAATGGACCCACCGGTTTAGTAGGGTTAGAAAAGCTGGGATCTTCTCTGTCTATCAACACTTGTGAGATTACAGTAACTACCTGATTACTCATACCCTTCTCATGCAGGCCGTTCTCGATACACTGACTAATCATATAACCCATAGTACCCTCAGTTGCTGCATTTAAGACAGACAACGGCAATGGCGCAATACCCATAGACATTCCTGCTAATTGCTGGATCAGCAAATTACCTACCTGAGGACCGTTACCGTGGGTTACAGCTAATTGATAGTCATGATTTATCAAATCAATTATACCTTGAACACTTTCTCTGGTGTTGGCAAACTGTTCGTCGATTGTTCCCTTTTGACCCGCTTTTAGTATGGCATTACCACCCAAAGCCAAGACCGCTTTTTTCTTCATTGAATCACTCCGTCTTGCAATTATTAAAAATCTCACGGAACAAATGCTGTGCTCCGTGAGATCCTGTTTATATGTATGTTCAGTTTTAGATACTGTTACTACTAAAAGAAATCCTTAAGTACGTCTTCAAAGTTAGGTCTGCCAATCTCTTCTACCTCGAATGTCACACGAGCAACAGGCTTGTTTATCTTAATTATTCGGGTGATATCTATAGGTGTAGCTGAAACTACTACATCACATTCGGTATTATTGATCGTCTTTTCCAGATCCGCTTTCTGCTGTGCACCATAGCCCATGGCCGGTAATAATGTTCCGATATCCGGATAGATCTCAAAAGTTTCGGCAATTAGACCTACCGCTGTATCACGGGGATCGACCAATTCGGAAGCACCATACTTTGTCGCTGCTATAATACCTTCACCATATTCCATCTCACCGTGAGTATGAGTAGGACCGTCCTCAATAACCAAGACTTTTTTTCCTGCGATGATTTCCGGTTTATCGACTTTTACAGGCATTACTGCATCTATAACTGTGGCTTTGGGATTTCGATCGCGAATATTGTCGCGCAACTCTAAAATATCACAAAGATCGCTGGTATCTAATCTGTTAACTACAACAACATCGGCCATCAAAAGATTGGTCTCACCTGAGTAGTACCTTAACTCATGACCTGCACGACGAGGATCGGTTAGAACTATATTTAGTTGTTTATCGGAGCGATAGAAAGAGGTGTCGTTATTGCCACCATCCCAAATTATCACGTCTGCTTCTTGCTCGGCTTCTTTGAGGATTGCTTCATAGTCTACACCGGCATAAATGATGCTACCCATCTCGATATGCGGTTCATACTCTTCCATCTCTTCGATAGTACAATCGTGTTTTTTCAGGTCTTCCAAAGAAGCATATCGTTGCACCTTCTGTTTAGCTAAATCACCATAAGGCATAGGATGTCTAATTGTCACAACTTTAACACCTTTTGATTTTAACAAACGAACTATAGGTCGGCTCGCTTCGCTCTTACCAGCTCCAGTTCTCACACCGCAGATTGTTATCAATGGCTTTTCTGTTTTGATTGTTGCGTTGGTATTACCTAATAACCAGAAATCTGCACCCAAAGCATTGACGATTGCTGCTTTATTCATTACATAGTCATAGTCAATATCACTATAGGAAAAAACAGCTACATCGACCTTCAGGCCGGTGATCAATTCTTCTAAATCATCTTCCGAAAGAATTGGAATACCCTCAGGATATAATTTGCCAGCTAAACTGGGTGGATACTTTTTGCCGTCAATATTCGGGATTTGGGTCGCTGTAAAGGCTACTACTTCATATTCGTCGTTATCGCGAAAATTGATATTGAAGTTGTGGAAATCTCGACCTGCTGCTCCCATTATAAGTACTCGTCGTTTCATGAGAATCCTCCGTTGGTTTATTTTTTTACTGTCTACCAAGATTTTACAGCAGTGGTTTAGGTCAAGTTAAATATCAAATGGAGAAAAGGCCAAGCAGTTAAAATTAATCAAGGACAGATTTGCTATAATTGAAGAAACCAATATAGAATCTAATAGGTCAGGACATTTCGAAACCACCTCTTTACTATGTTTAAAATTCAATTTCAGCCACCGAGAACACCGAAAAAAGCACCGAATAATGGTCTTCACAGCTGACTCTCATCTCTTTCGTTAATATTATAATCATCCCCTCGGGTGTCTTCATTTTTCATTCTTCGTTCTTCATTCTCGCAGTCATGGACGTTTACTATGTTTAAAATAGTTA